>NZ_LZMI01000062.1:0-126574 GCF_001665475.1 Gordonia sp. 852002-51296_SCH5728562-b
GCGGGAGCCGGAGAATTCGCCATAGCCGAGTATCTCAAACCCCCAACCATTAACTAACTAACGACACGAGATACTAGCGCATACGCGGTGATGACCCACTGCTGATTGGCGGTGCTGATGCCGAGGTCGACCTTGGCGTCGGGCAGGGCGATCTGGACCACTGTGCCGTCGAGCACGACCATCAACTGCGCGATGCAGATGAAGACCAGGGCCTTCCAGCGGCGCGGGTCGGGCTCGGTGGACAGGGTTGGCGTCTCGGAAGCTGACGACCCAGAAGATGGCTTCTCGGAAGTTGACATGAAGAGTGAGATCCCCACTTGCGTCGTAGTACCCCGGAGATATCCGGAGGTTTGCTCCGCTTACTTTACGCCGCGATGGTCGCGCAGGACAGTGTCACTTAACGGACATAAGGGACGCGCGTCGTCTCGTGCTTGCGCCGCTCCGTTCTGCGCTTAGAACGCAGATACAATGGCGCGGGTGACTGATGGACCCCTGATCGTGCAATCCGACAAGACGCTGCTGCTCGAAGTCGATCATCCCGACGCCGCGGCGGCGCGTGGTGCGATCGCCCCGTTCGCCGAGCTCGAGCGCGCTCCTGAGCATGTGCACACCTACCGGGTGACGCCGTTGGCACTGTGGAACGCGCGCGCGGCCGGGCATGACGCCGAACAGGTCGTCGACGCTCTGGTCTCGTTTTCGCGGTATGCCGTCCCACAGCCGCTGCTCATGGACATCGTCGACACGATGGGCCGGTTCGGGCGGCTGCAGCTTGTGAAGAGTCCTGTTCACGGGTTGACGCTCGTCAGCTTCGACCGTGCGGTCCTCGAGGAGATCCTGCGCAACAAGAAGGTCGCGCCGATGCTCGGTGCGCGGATCGACGACGACACCGTCGTGGTGCATCCGTCGGAGCGTGGTCGGCTCAAGCAGGTGCTGTTGAAGGTCGGTTGGCCCGCGGAGGATCTCGCGGGCTACGTCGACGGTGAGGCGCATCCGATCGAGTTGGAGCAGGACGAGTGGCATCTGCGCGACTACCAGGAGATGGCCGCCGACTCGTTCTGGGCCGGAGGTTCGGGCGTCGTCGTGCTGCCCTGTGGTGCTGGCAAGACGATGGTCGGTGCCGCGGCGATGGCGAAGGCGCAGGCAACGACGCTCATCCTGGTGACGAATACCGTTGCGGGACGGCAGTGGAAGCGTGAGCTCATCGCACGTACGTCGCTCACCGAGGAGGAGATCGGCGAATACTCGGGTGAGCGCAAGGAGATTCGTCCCGTCACCATCGCGACCTATCAGGTGATGACGCGAAAGTCGAAGGGCGAGTACAAGAATCTCGACCTGTTCGACTCCCGCGACTGGGGCCTCATCGTCTACGACGAGGTGCATCTGCTGCCCGCGCCCGTATTCCGCATGACCGCCGACCTGCAGTCGCGGCGTCGACTCGGTTTGACCGCAACGCTCGTGCGTGAGGACGGCCGTGAGGGCGACGTGTTCAGCCTCATCGGACCCAAGCGGTACGACGCCCCGTGGAAGGACATCGAGGCGCAGGGCTGGATCGCGCCTGCCGACTGCGTCGAGGTGCGCGTGACGCTCACCGACGAGGAGCGCCTGCAGTACGCGGTCGCCGAGAACGAGGAGAAGTACAAGCTCTGCTCGACGGCGCACACCAAGGTCAACGTCGTGAAGTCGATCCTCGCCAAGCACGCGGGCTCGCCGACGCTGGTCATCGGCGCGTACATCGATCAGCTCGAAGAACTCGGCCGTGAACTCGACGCCCCGGTGATCCAGGGTTCGACGAAGAACAAGGAGCGCGAGGCGCTGTTCGATCGCTTCCGCTCGGGAGAGCTGCAGACGCTCGTCGTGTCGAAGGTCGCGAACTTCTCGATCGACCTGCCGGAGGCGTCGGTCGCGGTGCAGGTGTCGGGCACGTTCGGGTCTCGTCAGGAGGAGGCTCAGCGACTCGGTCGTCTGTTGCGCCCCAAGAAGGATGGCGGCCAGGCCCACTTCTATTCGGTGGTGTCACGCGACACCCTCGACGCCGATTACGCCGCCCACCGGCAGCGTTTCCTCGCCGAGCAGGGTTACGCGTACCGCATCACCGACGCCGACGACCTGCTCGGCCCGGCCATCGGCGAGGAGTCCGTGGACTGATCCACGGCTAGCCTTGACCTCATGACCGTCGAGCGCCTTCGTCCGTTCTCCAGCACGATCTTCGCCGAGATGTCGGCGCTGGCCGTGGCTCACGATGCAGTGAACCTCGGCCAGGGTTTCCCCGACACCGACGGCCCGGCATCGATGTTGGCCGCCGCCAAGGACGCGATCTCGACCGGGCACAACCAGTACCCGCCGGGTATCGGTGTCCCCGCGCTCCGCCACGCCGTCGCGCGGCACCAGCGTGAGCACTACCGTCTCGACTACGACGCCGACTCCGAGGTGCTCATCACCGTCGGTGCCACCGAGGCCATCGCGGGCGCGATCGTCGGGCTGGTCGAGCCCGGGCGCGAAGTGGTGATGATCGAGCCGTACTACGACTCCTATGCCGCAACGGTTGCGATGGCCGGCGGGGTTCGACGCGTCGTCCCGCTCGTCGCCGACGGCAACGGTTTCCGGCTCGACCGAGAACGACTCGCCGACGCATTCGGACCGAAAACCTCTGTCGTGCTGGTCAATTCACCGCACAACCCCACCGGGACCGTGCTCTCCGACGACGATCTCGCCGAGATCGCGCGCCTGTGCATCGAGCACGACGTCGTGGCCGTCACCGACGAGGTGTACGAGCATCTCCTGTTCGACGGCCGCACGCACACCCCCCTGGCGACGCTTCCCGGGATGCGCGAACGAACCCTGCGAATCTCCAGCGCCGCAAAGACATTCAACTGCACCGGCTGGAAGGTCGGCTGGATCAGTGGTCCACCCGAACTGGTCGCCGCGGCACGCGCGGCCAAGCAGTTCATGACCTACGTCGGGTCGGGGCCATTTCAACCAGCGGTTGCCGTCGCACTCGACAACGAGATGGAGTGGGTGCGCAAATCTGCGGCAGAACTCGAGGCCAAGCGCGACCTCCTCACCTCCGCGCTCGTCGACTCCGGGTTCGACGTACATCGCAGCGAGGCAACCTATTTCGTCTGCGCCGATCCGCGACCACTCGGATACGACGACGGCGTCAAGTTCTGCCGGACGCTACCCGAGCGGATCGGTGTCGCGGCGGTGCCGGTCAGCGTCTTCGCCGACGACAAGGAGCCGTGGAAACACATGGTGCGCTTCGCATCCTCCAAACGAGACGACGTCATCGCCGAGGCCGCGCGGCGGCTGCGGACACTCTGACCCGCGCCCTACTGACCGTCACCTACAGGCGCACGACCATCTTTCCGACGTTCGCGCCGCGCATCATGTCGAGGAAGGCGTCGATCGCGTGATCGATGCCGTCGACGACGGTCTCATCGAAGACCACGTCGCCCGCAGCGAGCCACTCCGACATCTTGGCGGTGAACTCCGGCGCCTTGTCGAAGTGATGTCCCACGGTGAAGCCGGTCAGCGTCAGTGCGCGGGTGATGATGTTGGACATGTTTTCCGGGCCGGGAACCCGCTCGGTCGAGTTGTAGCTGACGATCGCGCCACAGAGCGCCGCGCGCCCGCCGTCGTTGAATGCGTCGAGGGCCGCCTCGAGGTGGTCGCCGCCGACGTTGTCGAAGTAGACGTCGATGCCGTCGGGAGCGGCTGCGCGCAGTTGCTTGCGGATCGGGCCCTCTTTGTAGTTGACCGCGGCGTCGAATCCGTAACGGCCGGTGAGCAACTCGACCTTCTCGTCACTTCCCGCCGAGCCGATGACGGCCTTGGCGCCGAGGAGTCGTGCGATCTGGCCCGCGGCGGTCCCCACGGCACCGGCGGCGCCGGAGATGAACACGATGTCGCCCGGCTTCATCTTCGCGATCTCGGTCAAGCCGACATAGGCGGTCAGGCCCGTCATGCCGAGCACGCCGAGGTAGAGCGACGAGTCGAATGCCTTGTCGCCGTTGGCGTCTGACGGCGGCTCCGGTAGCACGGTGAACGCCTTCGCCGGACCTTGTGCCACATCGCGCCAACCGAGCTGGTGCAGCACCAACGCGCCGACCGGCACGTCGTCGGAGCGAGATTCGACGACCCGCCCCACGGCACCACCGGTCATCGTCTCGTCGAGCTTGAAAGGCGGAACATAGCTGCGGGTGTCGATCATCCGCCCGCGCATGTACGGGTCGACGGACATGAACTCGTTGGCCACGCGCACCTCCCCCGGCTCGAGATCGTCGAGAACGACTGTCACGGTGCGGAAATCGGACTGCTTCGGCCATCCGACCGGACGGGACACCAACTGGATCTGGGTACTGGTTGCGGTCATGTCTCCACTCTCCTCAGTGTGCGTGCGCAGTCAAGGCACATTCTGGTTCAGGCTGGTTCAGGGCAAATTCTGGACTGTTCATTACACTATAGGCATAGTAGAATGATCGTTGCAAAATCAGTGCGAGGAGGCAGCCGTGGGACGCACCGCAACGTTCAATTCGACCGAACTCATCGCTTCTGCTCGAGATCTGTTCTGGCAGAAGGGTTTCAGTGACGTCTCGGTTGCCGACGTCGAGGCCGCGTCAGGCGTCGGCCGCTCCAGTATCTACCACGCGTTCGGCAGCATGCGCGGACTGTTCGACGCCGCGGTCGACGACTACCTGACGACCATCGTCGCACCCCGACTGACCGAGCTGAACCGCGACGACGTGCACCCCGACGCCATCTGCTCATACCTCTCGGACCTGCGAGACGCCATCACCGCAGCGTCGGCCGCCGACGCCGGGACGCCTTCGGGATGCCTCATACTCACCGCGTCGGCGACACCGATCGGCGCCGACGATGCGGTGCACGGCGTCATCGAGAACTATCGGGCGATGTTGTCCGACGCGATCCGACGCGGCATCGCGGCACGCATGCCCGAGGCGTCGTCGAGCATCGTCGACCATCACACCCGCCTGACCGTCGCCGCGATCATCGCTGCGCAGTGCCTGGCGCGTATCAATCCCGACGAAGCGGCACGCACGCTCGACGCCGCGACCAGCGCACTCGATACGTCTGCGTAGCGCGCGCACTCACAGCGGCAATCCCTGCTCCAGCAGGTCGATCGCCTCGAGAAGCGACTCGAGGAATCTGCCGTCGCGCACGTTCTCGGTCCCGTTGGCGATGTGGAACATCATGCCGCCGACCGCGGCGATGAAGACGCGTAGCCGCGGATTGTCGCGCTCGACACCGAGGTAGTCGGCGATGAAGTCTGCGGCCTCGGAGATCGCGCGGTCGGATTCGACCTGGTTGACCACCAGCAGCGCCGGCTCGGACTGGATGAGTTTCATCCGCGCCGGGTCCGAGGCCCAGTCGTCGGCGAGAACCAGGCCGACGAGTCTGCGCACGATCTCGCGCAGGAGATCGAATCGTCCGAGCCCGGGCGGGATCGATGTGAGCGCCTCCTGCCACACGTCGTCGAGGTCGTCGTTGATGACGACCTGTTCCTTCGATTGGAAGTAGCGGAAGAAGGTGGTGTGGGAGACGTCGGCAGCCTCGGCGATCTGCGCAACGGTCGTCTGTGCGTACCCCTGGGCGTCGAACAGTTCCATCGCCGCCGCGCGGATTGCCGCCCTGGTGCGACGTTTGTGCTTCTCGCGCAACCCGATCGGGCGTACGGGGGCGTCGGGCGCATGCGAGACCGAGGCGGGCGCGGTAGCCATCGCTGCCGTACTCGTCGCCTCGGTCATCGCACTGCTCTCCCTATCTACTCTTTATCCAGTCCGCTCAACTCGACGCCGCGGCGGCGACCTCGCGGGTTTCGTCGACGCTCGCCTGCGGGATACCGCGGTCGCGCACCTTCTCGCCCTCGATGTCGAGATTGGGAACCAGCTTGTCCAGCCATCGTGGCAGACCCCACGCCCGATCGCCCAGCAATGCGATGACAGCGGGCACCACGATCATCCGGATGATGAAGGCGTCGAACAGCACGGCAATCGCGAGCGAGAAGCCGAGCATCTTGGCCGTCGTGTCCGGGGAGAGCATGAACGCCGCGAACACGCTGATCATGATGATCGCCGCCGATGTGACGATACGCGCGCCATGCCGGTAGCCGGCGATGATCGCCTCCTTCGCGGTCATGCCGTGGATGTACTCCTCGCGTATTCGCGTCACCAGGAACACCTGGTAATCCATCGCGAGGCCGAACACCACGCCGATCAGGAAGATCGGCAGGAACGACAGGATCGGCTTGGTGTTGTCGATCAGACCGAACCAGCCCTCCTGGAAGATCGCGACAGTCACGCCGAACGTCGCGAGGACCGAGAAGATGAAGCCAATCGTTCCGATCAGTGGCACCCAGATCGACCGGAACACCGCGATCATGATCAGGAACGCCAACCCGACCACCACGATCAGATACGGGATCAACGCCTTGTCGAGTTTGGCCGAGAGGTCGGACATGATGGCCGTCTGACCACCGACGTGCAGTTCCGACCCTGCTCGCTGCGCCTCGGGACTGAAGTCGCGGATCTGCTCCATGAGGTCGTGCGTCGCCTGATCCGACGGCGCACTCTTGGGCGTCACCGAGATCAGCGCGGCGGTTGCTCCGACGTTCGGCTGCGGTGTGCCGTTGCCCAGCCAGGTCATCGTCGACGCGTTGGCGACGTCGGGCAGCGTCTTGATGTGCGCGACGGTCTCGGTGGCCGCCTTCTCGACCGTGCCGTTCTCGGAGTGCAGCACGACGAGCAGCGGGCCGTTGATGCCCTCGCCGAAGCCGCGCTGCAGCAGTGCCTGTGCGGGAGCCTCGTCGTCGCTGGAGAGCGAGAGCCCCAGTTGCAGCTTGCCGACCGGGATCGCCGCGAGTACCAGCACCGCGAGACCCGCGACAATGAACGGGATGGGTCGCCGAACCACCATGCGGCCGAAGCGAACTCCGTTGGTGTCGGCGGTGTCGGATTCTTCTGCGTGCTTGATCCACGGGATACGTGGGGTGAACGCGAAACGTCCGACGGCACCGAGCAGCGCGGGGATCAGGGTGAGCGCGGCGATCACTGCCATGAACACCGCGACGGCGGCGCCCGCACCCATCTGGGTGATCAGCGGGATTCCGACCACCATCAGCGCGACGACCGCGATGATCACGGTCAGCCCGGCGAAGACCACAGCGGAGCCGGCCGTACCGACCGCTCGACCCGCGGCGTCGGCTCTGTCACCGCCGCGCTTCACCTCGCCGCGATAGCGGGAGACGATGAACAGGGCGTAGTCGATCGACACGGCGATGCCGAGCATGGTGACGATCGCGGTGGCGGTCTCGTTGACCGTGATGACCTCGGCACTCAGCCGCAGCAGCATGATGGTGATCATCACGCCCATCAGGCCGGTGATCAGCGGGATGAACGCGGCGACGAGCGCTCCGAAGGCGACGATCATCACCACGAAGGCGACGGCGAAGCCGATCAACTCAGCCTTACCGCCCGCCTCCATCACGCTCATCAGCGAGCCCGTGGCCTCGACCTGCAGACCGTTGCCCCGATGCTTCTCGAGGATGTCGGTCAGCTGCTTCTTGTTCTCGACGGTGAGGTCGGTCAGCTCGATGTTCTGCCGCACCTGGATCAAACCGACCTTGCCACCGTCACCGAGGACCGACGACGCGAGCTCGGGTTTGGCCGTGGCGACGGTGACAGGGTTCAGAACCGTCGCCTTGTCGGTCAGCTCGGGCAAGGTGTGCAGGTCGGCGACGAGTGCGTCGATCTGTGCGGAATGGGCGGCCAGCCCGTCGTCCGCGGCAACGAGGACGCTCGTCGAGGCCTCCGATTGCTGCTTCATCGCCTCGGGGAAATACTCCTCGACCTGCGAGGTCGCAGTTCCGGAGTCGGTTCCGGGGAGTTCGAAGTCTTTCGCGAACTTGGGGTTCAACGCACCCACGAGTCCGATGAGCAGCGCGGCGATGACCACCCACGCCCCGATCACCCACCACTTGTGGCGGAACGAGAACCGTCCCACCCGAAACAACAACGACGCCATCTGTGTGCACTCCCTCGAGAAGACTCGGACATTCCGGCAGCAACTAAGAAGTGTTAGTTGCTAACACTTGTGCTCCGGTATACCGATGGGCGGCGTCGGTGTGCCACCTCCAAGCCGCGATTGTGAGCGACGTCCCATGCGAGTCCTTCCGGCCGCGTTGCGAACACGTGTTCGATGTTGGAGTAGGCTGTGGCCCATGAGCGCAGGAGTCCAGGGATCGATCTTCGACCTCGACGCCGAGTCACCGCGGCTGCGCGACCTCGGATCGCATGTCGAACGTCGAGTCCTGACCAAGGGCGCGTGGGTCGATCTGCGGCCCGGATGGATCGCAGGCAGCACCGACCTGTTCGACGCTCTGCTCGCCGACGTTCCGTGGCGGGCCGAACGTCGTCGGATGTACGACAGAGTTGTCGACGTCCCGCGTCTGGTCTGCAATTACCAGGCGAGTGACGAGCTCCCCGACCCGCTACTCGTCGACGCACGCGCCGCCTTGACCGCGCACTACCGCGACGAGTTACCCGAGGGCTTCGCGACGGCGGGTCTCTGCCTGTATCGCGACGGGTCGGATTCGGTTGCGTGGCACGGCGACCGGTTCGGCCGCGGCGCCACCCACGACACGATGGTCGCGATCGTCTCTCTCGGCTCTCCGCGCCCGTTGGCGTTGCGGCCGCGCGGCGGCGGAGCGTCGTTGAAATTCACGTTGTCGGCGGGCGATCTGTTGGTGATGGGCGGGAGTTGTCAGCGCACCTGGGAGCACGCGGTACCCAAGGTCCGCGGCGTCGGCGCGCGGATGAGCGTGCAGTTCCGACCGCCCGGCGTGTGGTGAGCGGGAGACTCCCAAAGATTCTTGGAACCTTTACCCCCTTGGGTGCGTCAGAGTCTGTGCCGCCGGTGTCAGCCGACGGGAACATCTGACCGCGACATCAGGGGGACCGACACGTGACAGCACCTCAACTGCCGCTCGATGGCATGGCGGATGCGATCGCAGAGGGCGTGGCCGAGCTACTCAGCAGAGCGAGGCGCCCGGACCATCAGGACAACACCCCGAGCCCCGGGCCTCCCCCTGACCAATCCCCCTCTGCTCGAGCACCTTTCGGCGTTCGCCCCGAGGAGATCGAACAGACCGCGAGTACGTGGCGTCGTGAATCGAAGGTCGTGGCGGAGCTCAAACTCGACGCGTTGTCGTCGGTGTCCGGCGCGATGAGTGACGTGACAACGGCACTGCACTCGGCGTCGACCTCGGCGGTTCCGACACTCGCCTCGATCTCGGCTCGCCTTGCGACACTTGCCGATTCGCTCGTCACGTTCAACGCCATGGTGATCGATCGCGATGACCGCGCCGCGGCGGCCCTACGCAGCGTGCCGAGCCGCTGATGACACCGACCATCTCAGCGGTGCGCGGGTGGAGCACGGATGCGATCTCGGCGGCGGGTGCGGCCGCGCAGGCGGCAGCCGCCGCACTCGACTCGTCCCTCGCGGCAGTGGAGCGATCACTGAACGACGCCGGCTCGTGGCGGGGCGCAACCCACGATGCCGCGCAGGCCCGAGTCACCGAGGAACGCGACCACGCCTCCGAGGTACGCAACGTGCTGAACCAGATCGCCGACGAGGCCAAGGACGCCGCCACAGACATTGGCCATGCACGGGCGTATCTGATCCGCGAAGTCGACAACGCGATCGCCGACGGGTTCACCGTGTCCGACACCGGCGAGGTGACCCACGCCGATCCCGACGAGGACATGAACGCCTTCGTCCGCCAGAACCGGATCGCCATCGGCATCGACACCCTCGCCGAATTCGACACCGACTACGGTCGTCGGATCAGCGACCTGGCATCGGACATCGCAGCCATGGTCAATGGACAGCCCGACGTCACGCTGCCCGGCGGCACTCGCGCCGACCCGGACGACGTGGTTGCCGGGCTGCGTAACCTACCCGTCGAACAACGACGCCAGTACCTGGAGTCAATGAGTCCCACCGACGTGCGTCGTCTGATCCAGGCCGATCCGAACGTCATGGGCAACCTCGACGGCGTGCCGTTCGACACCCGAGCCGATGCCAACGAGATCAACATCCGCAACGCACTGGCAGACGAGATCGCAGCCGGACGTGGTGACGGGCCGCGCGCACAGATGCTGACCGACTTCCTGCGACAGAAGAACGACCCTGCCTCCGCGATCGACCGCGACAACGCAGGCGCCTACTTTGCCGACGACAACAAGACCGAGCGCAGGTTCATCGCATTCGATAACAGTGGCAACGGCCGGTTCATCGAGATGATCGGCACGTTCAACAAGGACACGCGTAACGCTGCGGTGGTGGTCCCTGGAACGAACAGCAACATGAATGGCAGCCTGCGCAACAGCAACTCCGCGTGGAACCTCGCAAAGCAAACCGACGGGCCGGTCTTCGTCTACATGAACGGTGAACTACCGCAGAAGATGGGTCACGAGGGTATGCCCTCCGCCGCGCTCGACGGACTGGAGGGCGGGCTGCGCGACGGCCTGCCGGGTGCGCGGGACGGCACCCGGTCGGGGATGGAGAAGTCCTTGAACAATTCTGCAGCCGACCCCGTCTTCGCTCGCAGCATGGCACCGGGACTCGTCGATTTCGGTCGTGAACTCGACGCCGAGATCGCCCGCCACGCCCCCGACGCGAAGACCACGTTCATCGGCCACTCCTACGGGGGTTCGGTCGTCGGATCGGCCGAACAGTTGGGACTGCGCGCCGATCGGGTGATCTATGCGTCGTCGGCGGGCACCGGAGTGTTCGAGGGCGGGTGGGACAACGCCAATCCGCGCGTCGAGCGGTTCTCGATGACCGCACCGGGCGACCTCATCCAGGGCATCCAGTCGCTACCCGGCAATCCGCACGGCGCCGATCCTGACACCGCCCCTGGCGTGACACGTATGGACTCGGGTTACTTCGGTGATGACAGACAGCATCCCCGGCGGCTCGTGGAAGGCACCGCAGGCCACGGCGACTACTGGGACGACCCGAACTCCGACGCCTTCAACAACATCGCGCGCGTCATCGTCGGCGAGCAACCAACACCGTACGTCTATCGAGCACCAGACATTCCGATCGTCGGGGCACTGAAGCACCTGGCGGCCGCAGGTGTGATCGACGTACCAGGTCTCCCCGACATCCCGCTGCGCCTACCGAAATGATGCGACTACCGAAATGAACTGCGCGCGTTCACTTATCGGAGTGTTTGGACGAGCCCGTCGCCATCCGGATCGCAGGGCCGAGCAGTCCGGAGATCAACCCGCCGATCGACAACGGCGTCTGGCCGTCGAGTCCGATCGGGGCATACATCTCGGTGATCTCACTGCGCCCCCGCACAACTCGACGATCAACCGCCGTCCAGTGCTCGCTCTCGCCCTCCGACGCGTCTATCGCCTCGCCGCTGGCGAGAACCGGATAGCGGCCGCTGCGGGCAGCCTCCGACAGGCGCGCGCACTCGTTGACCGGGTCACCGATCACGGTGTACTCGTAGCGCCGTTCAGCACCGATGTTGCCCGCGAACACGGTTCCGTAAGAAACTCCGATCCCCCACCGGATCTCGAGCGCTTCGGTCAGACCCCTGGCAAGGTCACGCGCGGCGGCGAGTGCCGCGGCGGCCGGGTCGTCGAGTTCGACGGGGGCGCCGAACACCGCGAGCGCCGCGTCGCCTCGAATTTGTTGACAAAGCCGCCGTGTCTGTCGACCACGTCGGCGACAACGGAGAAGAACGAGTTGAGGAGCGCCGCGGTATCTTCCGGCGCCCGATGCTCGGCCAGCGTCGTGGATCCGACGATGTCGACGAACAGCACCCCGACCTGACAGTTCGATCCGTGCATCCCCGCGCCGTGTTCGATGGCGAGTTGCGCGACGGTGTCGCCGACGTGCCGTGCGAACAGTTCACGCATCCGCTCCCGCTCGTCAAGACCCTCGACCATCTCGTTGAAGCCGTGTTGCAGCACTCCGAGTTCGGACGAGTCGTACACATCGACGTGGGTGGTGAGGTCGCCATTCTGGACCCGCTGCACGGCGTGCCGCAGTTCGGTGAGCGGGTCGATGATGGCCTGCCCGACCAACATGATGACGCGCACGCCCGCAGCGAGACCGACCGCGGCCAGCACCACTGTCGTCCAATCGATCCTGCCGGCGGCCGGTGGCAACAGGCCCGATCCCCTCCCGAGGTTGATGATCAGCAGTCCACTCATCGGCACGAGGCAACTGATCGCCCACACCGCGGCCATGCGTGCACGCACGCCCTGCACCGCATGGGTTGCCGGGTGATCCTGCAGCGCGATGATCAGCAGCGGGCGCGCCGAGCGTTCGGCGAACAGGTAGGTGAGGCAGCCGATCGACATACCTGCAAGGGCGAACGCGACAGCCACCCCGAGTAGGTCGTCGGCGCTGAGCCTGCCCAGCGACAGAAGCACGTAGCTGAGCACGGCCAAGAGCCAGCCGACGATCGTGGCCGCCGCCTGCGCGAACGGGATTCTCTGGACGGATCGTCGACGCTCCCGATCGGCCTGCTCGCCACTGATGAACCAGCGCAACTGCGGCACCATCACGGCGAAGACCAGCACCACATTGACCACGAGACCGACGCCGATCGCCGCGACGACGGCCGGAAAGTTCGGTGCGCCCAGCGTCGTGGCGAAGGTCATCTGGCCACCGTTGTAGGCGAGCTGGACCAGCAGGAACGTCTCGAGGCCGACGAGCACGTTGCTGCCGACGATTGCCGAACCGGCGATCACGCTCGCGCGGCGGGCGAGCCGGATACGTTCCGCCCGGCCGATGCCACCCCATTCGCGCAACGTCGGAGGCCGCTCGACGCCCCACACGAATGTCGAGTATCGACGCCGCGCGCGAGACCACCGGTCATCGTGGTCGCGGGAGCGTTGCGGTTGCACCGAAGCGCCTTTCTGCCTGTTGTGTCACATAAGACAGTTCATTGTGACAGGCGAAATGCCGGGATCAGAACTCGATCGTGTGTGACGACGCACGCCGAAACGCCAAAAAGGCCGGCGCCGCTCCCGGGGGACTAACGGGAACGGCACCGGCCGCGGACTCGTACGTCATGTCGAGGTCATCGACTCATCGCACGAGCGGTCATGATCGGATCAGGCCTGCGCCTTGAGCGCCTCGATCTCGAGGTTGATGGTGACCTTGTCGCCGACGACGACGCCGCCACCCTCGAGTGGCATCTCGATGTCGATGCCGAAGTCCTTGCGGTTGATCACGGTGGTTGCCTCGAAGCCGGCAACAGCGCCCTGGCCCATGCCCGGGTTCGATCCGTTGAACTCGAGTGCGAGGTCGACCGACTTGGTCACGCCGTGCAGGGTGAAGTCGCCGGTGAGCACGAAGTTGTCACCGTCGGGGCGCACGCTGGTCGAGACGAAGGTCGCCTTGGGGAACTTCTCGGCGTCGAAGAAGTCGGCCGACTTGATGTGGCCGTCACGCTGCGGGTTTCCGGTGGTGATGGTCGTGACGTCGATCTCGGCCTGCACCGACGGGGTGCCGTCCTCGGCAACAGTGATGGTTCCGCTGAACGACTCGAACTTGCCGCGAACCTTGCTCACCATCAGGTGCTTCACGACGAAGCCGACGGTCGAGTGGGTGGGATCGATGTTCCAGACGCCGGCCTCGATGGGGGCCTTGACGGTGCTTGTGGTCATGGTGAAACTCCTCGGCTTCTTGTCGTTTCGGGTTGTGGTCCGTGGACCGTCTTCTCGGCCCATCGCTCATTCTAAACGGACCGCGGTCCGATTTCATTCCGCTAGACCAAACTATTTATTTCCAGGCGAATACTGGCTGCTCAAAGCCATCGACGCGGGTATCGCGACCTCGCAGGACGACCTCGACGAACTGATAGATCACCGCGGCGGTCGGCGCGTGGAGCAATGCCGAGTGACCGCTCGGCGAGTGATCATCGGGGTCACGACGCAGCCCGGGGATACGGAGTTGTATGACCGGACGCGGCGATTCGGGGATCGCGATGAACCGCGGTTCGTCGAGTAGGTCGTCGAGTGGCACGAAGAACAGTTCCGACACCTCGTCGGGGCTCGGCGTCGGAGGCGGTGCGTCGTCCGGCGCCCAGCAGACGACGGGCGTCATGACGAAGCCGGATCGTGTCGGGTAGTCGTCGAGCAATCCGAGTACGTCGTCGGTGTCGAGCGCCACCCCGAGTTCCTCGTGCAGTTCCCGCAGCGCGGCGTCGACGATTCCCTCTCCCGGGTCGAGGCGTCCGCCGGGGAGCGCGAACTGTGCGGCATGGCGACGCATGGTCAGTGGCCGACGCAGAACCCAGATTCCCTGTCGGTCGGCTTGATTCGAGATCACGATGGCGACGGCGGCGGGCCTGGCATCAGGATCGTCGACGACGCGACGTTCGAGAGCCGCGATGCGATCAGTGGCGATCGTGCGATCGATAGATGTCACATATTCAGTTCACCACGGTCGAAGAATCGCTAACCGATGTGCCCGCACACACACCGGCGACTCGCTCGTGATCTGCACCGGCGAACCTTTTCTCCGTCACGACGATCGGCCACCATTGATACACCCGCGAACCGAAACCTCCTCCAAGACAAGGCAGATCATGTCCACGATCGTTGTCACTCTCATCGTCCTGGTCCTTCTCGCCGTGCTGAGTAATCGCCCGGGGTTGAACTTCTATGCGCGCAGCATGGGTGGGTCGGGGCGCTAGACCCGCAGTTGTCCGTGCTCGTGCTGCGCCGTCGCCCGCGCGACTGCCGCGCGTAGGTGATAGTCGATGATCGCCAGCGCGAACAGACCGAGCGCAAGGTTGTAGAGCGCCCCGAAACCGTCGAGCGCGAAGTCGACGAGGGCGTTGGACATCGTGAAGATGAGCGCTGCCATGCGCAATGCGCGCAGCGGCCAGACGCGATCGGTGTAGCGGCGACCGATCATCGCCGACGCCGAGCACGCCAGCGTCAGCACGCCGCTGATGAACAGAATCCACGCGGCGGTGGGGTCGCGGCTCAGTTCGAGATAGATCCCGTAGTCGCGGTGATTCACGTACAGCGCGAGCGCACCCACGATGACCGTCAGCGCGGAGCTGATGACCAGCAGCCAGCCGATCAGCGTCAACCACCAGCGTCGTCGGAAGAAACTCGGGATCAACGCGAGTGCCCGCGCGCGTAGCCGGGTCAGCCGGTCCGGGGTGTGGACACTCGCGTCGAGTAACCCGCGAATATGCGTCACGAGTGCAGGATCGGCGTCGCGTGCTTCGGCGAAATCGAGGAGGTCGGTGGCCTGTCGGCGTCGACTCTCCGGAAGTCCGTGCGCCACACCGTCGGCCGCGATCACCGCTGCGTTCGCGATCGCCTCGGGCACCGATGGTCGCTTGAGGTCGCGGACGAACCGACTGATCAGCAGGATCAGCACCACCAGCAGGTACATGATCTCGGCCGATGGACCGTAGAAATAGTCGTTGTCCTTGGTGACGAACTTGCCCACTTCGTCGAGGAACAGACCGAATCCGATACCACCCATCACCACCGCGACGACGCGAGGCGTCGAACCGAGCAGGAGCCAACCGAAGACCAGCGCGAGCATCATGAGCGCCCCGCCCCACAGTGCGTGGGCGATGTGCAGCGTGCCGTTTCCGATCTGCGGGTAGCCGGTCAGACGCAGGTAGGCACGCGTCACGAGGATCGTGCCGATCGCGAAGATGAGGAACCACTGCACCGCCGCGGTTCCGTAGACGCTGCGCACCAGGACGGTTGTTTGCCGAGCCGACATGAGGCGATTGTTGCGCGTGACGGTGCAGCGTGAGTTCGAAATCGGACACGGTCACTAGAATGGCGTGATGTCCGACCTCGGCCGTTGGGAGCTTGAGCCGTTCACGTACGACGAGGTCGGCGCGACCCACGGCACGCCTCCTGCGAGTGCTCACGTCGTACGGGCAGAGCGGCTCGTCGGTCACGGCCAGTCTGACTTCCATACGATCAGCGACGCGGTTCTCCGGTACGGCATGCAGCGAGGCGCCGGGCTGCGGGTTCACGCGAGTACGACGTCGGCGCAGGTCGGCACCGTCATCGTGCTCAGCGCGTGGTTCCTCGGGCCGGTTCGCATTCCCTGCCGGGTGGTGTACGTCATCGACGAACCAGGTCGTGCCGGATTCGCCTACGGCACACTTCCCGGGCATCCGGAAAGTGGCGAGGAGTTGTTCGCGGTCGAACTGCGGGCCGACGGCTCGGTGGTGGCGACGATCTGCGCCTTCTCTCGTCCTGGCCGCTGGTACACCCGACTCGGCGGTCCGGTCGCGCGTCTCGCCCAGCGGCTGATGACCCGGCGGTACTTGGCCGCGATGGCGCGACTCGGGCGCGGGTGCGGCTCGGGCGGATGAGCGCGCTCTACCTGTCCGAGCATGGCCGATGGCCTCCGATCGTGCGCGTGCACACCTCGAACCCCGTCGGAGCGGAATGGCTTGTCGGAATGGCGGAGCGCTACGGGCCCGGGGTCACCCGCGGGCGGCCACCGCTTGCTTAGCCGTTAGTGTGCGTTCGCAGCACGGCTCGTGACCAACAGGACCGGGAAGGCGAATAGATGATGTCAGAGAAGCGACACGACTATCGCGATCGAGCCGGCCGAACGCCGCTGCACTACGCGGTTGCGGATAACGAGTTGGAGAAGGTGCGCAATCTCCTCGCGGCGGGCGCCGATCCGAATGCCAAAGAGCGCGAAGGACTTACCCCACTGCACGCCGGGGCCCAGCTCACGGACACCGGAGCGGTGATACGCCTTCTCCTCGACTCCGGTGCGGACCCCAACGCGTTGGACAACCTGGGAAGGAATCCGCTGATGGTCGCAGTCGCGTCCTCAAAGTCGCCGCTAATCCAATCCATACTCCTGAACGCGGGAAGCGATCCCCACCACGAAGGAACAAACCACTACAGCCCAGCCAACTACATCGAGCGCTTCGGCACAGGCGAGGAGAAGAATGTCTTCGCGGTACATGCGGTAGGAAAGGGCACGATGTCGATCGACTACGACAGTTGGCGCGAACCGGAGTGGGACACCGAAGAGGAACCCGACGTTGACCCGGTCAGCGAGGCCGAGAAGAAGCGTCAGCAACTCAGGGAGATGCACGCCGAGAGGGTGCACGCACTTCGCGGGAGCGCGTCGTCTCACTCGGGGGTAAAAGTTCAGGTCACCAGCGAGGGCCATCTCGTCTCCGTACACATCCCCGAGTCGGCGACAACTGATGTGAGTGCCCTCGAACAAGAGATCGTTGACTGCAGCCGGCGCGCGATCGGCGACGTCGGTACAAAAGTGATTGCTCTGGCTCGCCAGGTCGGCCAGATTCTGGCAGAGATTTCACCTGCCGACGCCCGCAGCGTCGAGTTCGCCGATGCCTTGCTCAGTAGCTTTTCGCCGGAGGCGATGACGAACGGCGACAGCGCCACGGAGGAGCCCGACTCGTGACCGCGATAGATAAGCACGCGCTCGAATCGGCCGCCGACACGTTGACGCACACCGCGGTTGCTCTCGCCGAGCAAAAGAAGGAGCTACGCGAGCAGGGGGACATACATCTCGACTATTGGATCGGACGATCCGCCGACAAGTGGGGGCCCGAGTTCGAGGAGTGGTTCAACGGCGCGGATGCATTGGTGGCCCGCCTGGGAGCCATGGGCGAGCTGCTCGGTGATGCGTGCCACGCGTCCACCGATGCCGACAATGAGAGCGCGGCTGACATCGGAAGTACCGCCGACGAAGAGGAACTCAAGCCATGACGCGAATTCATCGAATCGATCTCGACCAGTTCGATCGTGTCGTCAGACTCATGGCGAGCTTCGAGGAAGCCCTGGAGGATGCCGAGATTGAGTTGGCCAAGATCACCACGGACCTGCCGAAATCCTGGGAAGGCACCACCGCCGACGCGTTCTTCGACGAGTCAGCCGACTGGACCGCGGCAGCCAAAGAGTCTCGCGACGAACTCAAGCGGTTGCGGGCAGTGGGCGAGATGATCATCACCAACTATCACCGCGCTTTCCGCGCAAACGCCCAGATGCTCAACGGCCTATGAGCACGGTCGACGATCGCGATCGAGCCGGCCGAACGCCTCTGCACTACGCCGTCAACGCCAACCGTGACCTAGATAAGGGGCGCCGCCTTCTCGAAGCCGGTGCCGACCCGAATGCCAAAGACCACGAAGGACTCACGCCACTGCACATTGCCGCCCAGTACGACGAGGGAGAAGAAGCGATACGCCTTCTCCTCGAGCTCGGTGCGGACCCCAACGCGTTGGACAACCTGGGGCGGAGTCCGCTGATGGTCGCTGTCGCGTCGTCACTGTCACCGGCAATCGAATCCATCCTCTTGGCCGCGGGAAGCGATCCCCACCACGAAGGAACAAACCACTACAGCCCCGCCATCTACATCGAGCGCTACGGCACAGACGAAGAGAAGAGCCTCTTCGCGCCATACCTGCGGTAGAGACAGTCGCGGCCACAGTTCTCGGCACACTAGTGGCCCACTTGCGTGGGTCCAAAAGTGAATCGCCCGAGCCGGGCTAGAAGACAGAAATCTCTGTCTGAGATGGGAAATTCTCCCATGGTGGCCAGAGTCGGGATCGAACCGACGACCTTCCACTTTTCAGGCGGACGCTCGTACCAACTGAGCTACCTGGCCAGAAGGTCCGGTGCGAAACCGGAAACCTTTGGCGACCCTGACGGGACTCGAACCCGCGACCTCCGCCGTGACAGGGCGGCGCGCTAACCAACTGCGCCACAGGGCCATCTTCAATTTTCCTGCTCCCCCGTAGAGGATCAGTTGTACCCCCTACGGGATTCGAACCCGCGCTACCGCCTTGAAAGGGCGGCGTCCTAGGCCGCTAGACGAAGGGGGCCGGTTCTCCGTTGGGAGCCGACTCAGCTTAGGACACCGCTCGCGCAATTCACAAATCGGCTGGTCAGACTGCATTTCGCACGAGTTGGTGCCCTCCGAACACCATACCCGGATCCGACGTCGACGGCATCGACAATTCCAAGCCCACCGTCGATGCATCGCCGCGCGGCCGACCTGTAAACTCACTTCCTGCGTCGGCCACAGCGCCGAGGCGTCCGCCCCTATAGCTCAGTTGGTAGAGCTACGGACTTTTAATCCGCAGGTCGTAGGTTCGAGCCCTACTGGGGGCACTTCCCTGATCAGGCGATTCATCGAAAGATGGGTCGCCTGAATCTGTTTCGTCGGTCTGATCTGTCACCGATTGATCACCTTTGCTTTGCAAAGTTCTTTCGGTGTCACGCCCTGCCCGCGGGATGAGACGTGCCGCCGCCTCGGCTGCGCCCTTCTCCACACCCGGCAGCAAGTGCGAGTAGGTGTCGCTCGTGATGCTGATCGAGCTGTGCCCGAGCCGCTTGGAAACGATCGCGAGCGGCACGTCAGCGGCCAACAGCAACGACGCCGCACCGTGGCGCAAATCGTGCACCCGAATGCGCCGCAAGCCGACCTCGTCGGCGAGGTCGTGGAACAACTTCGTCACGTCGGCGGGCGGGATCGGGCTTCCATCCTCACGGCTGAATACCAATCCGTGGTCGCAATACAACTCGCCCCACTCGGCACGCTCGATCTCCTGATGCGCCCGGTGTGCGAGCAGCGTCCGCATCGTCATCGCATCGAGTTCGACGGTGCGGTGGTCCCCCGACGCAGTCTTCGGCGCACCGAACTGGAACTGCCGGTGCTCACCTCCGCAGAACCGGCACTCAATTCCGGTCCCATCGACCTCGACGATCTGCTGGCGGACGGTGATGACCCCGTCGGCGATGTCATCCCATCGGAGACCGACAGCTTCGCCGCGACGCAGTCCAGTGAGCGCGAGGACTTCGAACAACGCACCCAGGCGGTGCGATCCCGCGCGATCGAGGAACGTTCCGAGTTCCGTTGGCGTCCAGGGCTTCACCCTCGGGCGGGCGGCACGCGGCAACTCCATATCGGCGGCGGCGTTGAAACTCACCAGGTGCTTGCGCTTCGCGCTCGTGAGGGCACTACGCAGCGTGGCATGAACGCGGCGCTGCGTAGCTGGCGAGAGCTGCTTGGGGTTGCGCCGCTGACCCTTACCGATCTTCGCCCCCTCGGCAGGTTTCGTTGGCGGCTTGGCGATTTCACGGAGCATGTGCTCGACGTGTGTAGCTCGGAGATCCCGCAGTCGTACATTGCCAATCGTCGGCACGATGTAGGCGTTGACATGCTGCTGATAGCTACGCAGCGTCGTCGGGCGCACCCCAGCGGATTCCTTTGCTGCGAGCCATGATTCGAGGTATTGCGCGAGTGTGAGTCGTTGATCCACCGCGACAACTCCGGTGCGGATCTCGCCCAGCCGCTCGTCGAGCGCCTCCACGGCTTCGCGCTTGGTTCGGAATCCTCGCTTGCGCTCCTGGCGTCGCTTGCCTGTCGCCGGGTCGCGACCGAGATCAACGACATATCCCCAGGAACTACCCGAGTTCTTGACGCTACCGCGCATCAGGATTCACCTATTCCTTATTGAAGTGATCCGGAGGGAGGAACGCTTCGAGGAACGTACGCACGGCGTCGGGCGTAACTCCACCAACAATCTTCTCGACCTCACTATCCCGTTCCGATGCAGCTGAAACAGCCTCGCGCAGTTGATTTCGCGCCTCTACGAGGCTGGAGACCGCCTTGATCGCAGGCTTCGTTGCGAGATGAGACCGCACAACGTCCAACGACATTTCGACATCGTTCGAGTCGTAACTACGCTTTACGAGATCAGCCGGTTCCGCGTTCAATCGCTCTGTAGCGTCCCAGATCTGGTCTGCCACGATGTTGACGTCGTCAGCCGAACGACTGGCGAGCGAGATGAAGGCATCAAGCGCGGCACGTTGGTCGTAGCTGCGGCTGGCGATCATCTCGTCGAGGGTCAAGTCGAAAGCTGACGCCAGCACCACGGCTTCGTCGAGCCGGATTGTTCTGTCCATGGCCTCAATCTTCGCGATGGTCGTCGGGTGAGCTCGTAGCCCTGCGGAGACGAGACGATCAGCCAAGTCGGCCTGTGACCAGCCTCGTTGCTTTCGCTCAGCCTTAACGCGGTTGACGAAGCGTCGCGCGATGTCGTGCGAGATTCCCTCTTCATTTCCCATAGTAGGAATATCATCCCGCAGTGGGTTGTGTTCGTCAAGGTTACGTAGTACCGTCTGAGTCGGCTCCCCGATTTGGGAAGCATGAACCAATTCAGGAAAGGCCTTTGAAAAATGACGAACCCCCACTGGACACCGGATGCAGTGAGGGAGCTGGGCGTCCGGACCGATCTTGAGACCGCGAACAGCGTGCTTGGAATTAGCCGATCGGTCGGTTACGAGCTCATTCAGCGCGGCGAGTATCCAGTCAAGACTCTCCGAGTTGGCAAACGCTACATCGTCCCGGTCGCGGGACTCCTTGCCGCACTGGACATCCCGGCGACGGAACCCGAACGGCAGTCGGCCTGATGACTGCCCCACCGGGTATCGCCCCGGCTCGCTCTCCCCGGAGTATCGACTTCTCCGGTATCGAAGACCTCAAAGTCATCGCCCGCCGCGTGCTCGCGGAGCAGGGCACACAGACCGAAAAGAAATGACCGGCCTGAGCACCACCTCAGACCGGTCGAATCAGAAACCACCTCGACAAAGGAAAGACCCTGATGGAACTCATTCTGACATACCCGAGCGACAGGCGGACAGACCGACGCGTCGTGACCGCCCGCACCGATGCCGCGTGGACGGTGTGGCACCAGTCGCCGGCCGGTGAGACCCGCGACCGACTGCGCGACGCTATCTGGCAATTCCAGGACCGCGCAGACGCTGGCCACAACGTCTCGTCGATCGTCGGAGCGCTCGACGCAGCGGAACTCAACGCACACGCCGAGATGCTCGGCGAGGTCGACGACGTAGTAACAGAGTCGCAGAGTGGTGACGCCGCATGAACCGCGAAGCCGTGGCCGATCGACTCTGCCACCAACTCAACACGTTCGAGTCGAGCGCGTTGAGCGACGAACAGCTCCTCGCCCTGACCGTGCTGCTCGAATCGTTCAGCGGTGTGAAATCCGAAGAGCTGCCTCGGG
Organism: Gordonia sp. 852002-51296_SCH5728562-b; assembly: GCF_001665475.1. Lineage (NCBI taxonomy): Bacteria > Bacillati > Actinomycetota > Actinomycetes > Mycobacteriales > Gordoniaceae > Gordonia > Gordonia sp. 852002-51296_SCH5728562-b. The sequence goes on from NZ_LZMI01000062.1 coordinate 22,112, forward strand.
TTCCGCATTTGGAGGTCGTCCGATGACCGCGACTTCGCCCAACCGCGCCGTCGACGAACTCCTCGAATCGGCTTGGAATGCGATCGAGTCGATCGAGTGGGGCATCGACCGGATCGCGATGAACGACGAAATCGAGACCGACGACAGCGTCGAGCTGTCTCGCATCTCCGATGCGACCGGACCGATTGGACGCGCAGTGCGCGCCTTCACCCGCTACAGCGACGGCCGGCCGATCAGATCCCACGTCCCGATCACTCCTGGTGTCACGTTCATCGTGCTGTGGCCAGCCGACCCCGCCTGGGCTGCCGCCGAATACGCGTTGCACGAGGGGATGACTTGGGATGGCCGTTGGCGACTGGCATCCGAGGGCCGACTACCTGTCGACCCGGGCCAGCCTGACCGTGGCGGATTCCGCGTGTGGGTCGACGACGGGCCGTGTGCCGTCCGCATCGAGGATCTGCCGCCCACTCCACAGTTGGAGGTTGTCAGATGACCCTACGAGGCCGACGCGAAGCGTCCGAACGGCTGCAACCGCTGTGGTGCCCCGAATGTCGCAGCACCTACGCCGACCCTTGGTCGCACACCTGCGGGATACACGCGTCGGCACCCCGCGACCTCGATGCGTGGGAGGACACCCTTGCCACGCTCAGCCACCTGGGTCTGACGCCCATGGTGCCCGCTGAGGTTGCCCGCGGCATCTGGCGGCGTGGTGGTCGATCCCTTCGCCTCATCAGCCGCGTCTCTGAGCACGGAGGGATTCAACCAACCGCATGATTCCTACCCAGCCCGTCTCACCCCGCGTTGACAACCAGTCGACGCGGGGTGAGGCCGCGCGCCTTCCCACCCGCATTGTCGCGCTCACCCACACCAGCCGCGAAGTCTCGTGGTCCCTTGCGCACGAGGCGCTTTGGCCCATCGTCGAGCGCGCCTTGCGTGTCGGAGCACTACCACTGATCGGTACACACGACTGGCTCGATCTGCCCACCTCCGACCCTCGACGCGTCGGGGCGATCTATCTCGCCGCCGACCAGTGGGCCTTACACCTCGAAAACCAGACCTCCGCGATCATCGACGCCTCGCGGGAGATCTCGATCAGCCGCGACTGGTCCGCCGAAGCTCAACGCCAGCTCGAACACGAACGGTGGCTACAGGCCAATCCCTGGGCAATGCGGAGGCCGGCATGACGCGCAACCGCCACTACGACACAGCCCAGGAGGACAACGTGCATCCGATCAACGGTGGCGAACCCGAGGTTCCGCACCAGATCGTCGACGGAGGCACGTTCATCCACGACGAGCCCGAAGGTGTTGCCGCAGTGTGGGGTAAGGGCGATCGTGTGCTCTGGGCGGATGGCGAAGCACTCATCGTCTGCGGTCCCCAAGGCGTAGGCAAAACGACCCTCGCCTCGAATGTGTTGGCGTCGCTGATCGGTGAACGACCCACCGACGTACTCGGCCTTCCCGTAAACCCGGTGCCGCATGTTCTCTACCTCGCGATGGACCGGCCTCGGCAGGCCGCGCGAGCGCTGCGCCGACAACTCGGGCATCGAGACCGTGACTACCTCGCACAACGCATCACGTTCTGGAAGGGACCGCCGCCCTACGACCTCGCGAAGAACACAGGTGTGCTGACCTCTCTTGCCGAGTCTGCCTGCGCCGACATCGTGATCGTCGACAGCCTCAAAGATGCCGCGCTGGGTCTATCGGATGACGAGGTCGGAGCCGGGTGGAACCGCGCCCGCCAACAACTGCTGGCCAGTGGCCGCAACCTTCTCGAACTGCACCACATCAAGAAGATCCCCTCGGACAAGAAGCCCGATATCGCCGACGTGTACGGCTCGACGTGGATCACCTCGGGAGCGGGCTCAGTGCTACTGCTCAACGGCAACCCCGGCGACCCCGTGGTTCACATGCACCACGTCAAGCAGCCCGTCGGCGAGCTCGGCCCTTGGAGTCTCCTGCACGACCAGGAGAGCGGTGCGGTCACCATCCACGGTCAGGTCGACATCGAGGCCGTCGCAGCCCGCATCGGTGGCATCACCGTGAAAGGTGCCGCACGGCTGCTCTTCGAGGTGGACAACCCCGACCGAAACCAGATCGAGAAGGCGCGCCGCAAGCTCACCGCACTGGTACGAAACGGACGGCTGTACGCCACAGAGCCGGGTAAGCCGAGCCCCACAACCTACGTCGCGGCGACCTGTCAGGGGCTCGCGTCATGACCCCCGAAATCCAATCACGTTTCCAATCACGCGGCCTCTCGCCGCGTGATAAATCACGCGCCCTCCAATCAATCACGGCACAACCCAAAGCCGCAGGTCAGGCAATCACGGTTCCAATCACGGGTATCACGCACCCACGTAATCACGCCCTGGGGGGTCTCTTAGAGACCCCAGGGCGACGTGGCGGGGCCGAAATCAGGCTCTCCGGGGCCTCTGAAAACAGGAGAAATGGATGGACCTCAACGATCCCGAACACTCCAACCGGATCACCGCTGTGCTCTTGCCCGATGGCTGGCACAAGGTTCTCCACAACAGCTTCGAGATCGAACCCTGGAATCCGGCAGACGCTCTCGGCTTCTCATTCCTCACGGGCAGTGAGGAGATCTCGGGGCCTCTCACGTCAGTCCTCGCGATCAGCCAAGCATGAGGAACCAGCCACTCTGCGAAATGTGTCGATTCCCGATGAGCTTCCCCGAAGACATCGACCGTGGGGAACACGCCACATGCATCGCCATCGCCTGGCCCAAGGGATCACGACAGAGGGCGCAACTGCGAAAGCCCTTCCACTTTCGAAAGGAGAAGAAGCGATGACTCCGAGCCTCAGTACCCAGCCCAACCCACCTGCTCGTGGCTCGCGTGCTGTGTGCGGAATCGATGCGCGCACGTGCGAGTCGGGGGTGGGGGGCAAATTCTCCCCCCGCTTTAACCCCGCCCAACCCACCTCGTGCTGCCTCACGTCGCCCAACCCACCTCGTGCTGCCTCACGTCCCGATGGCCCGAACGTTGTGCGTGCGCGTGCGAGCAGGGCCTCGAAGATCGCAGTCACGTCGGCGCGAGGTGATGTGACCAACGTGTGACCACTGCATCGATCTCGTTGCAGCGCAATACAACTCAACACCCCAGCGGATACACAATCCGCAGGTATCACAGAAGGAGAAGTCACCATGCCCTACACCCCACCCAGCAACGTCCACCGCATCAGCACCCGACGAGGCGGCAACCGCATCGCCAACCTCGGCTACGTCGACCGCAACGGCGTCTACCGCTTCCGAGATGGGCGGACCGTGCAGGCAGCGGGCTACCTCGTTCGCGCCGACGGCACCCGCGAGAGCGGCACACGGCTGGTGATCGTGCAGGCCGACGGGACTCTCCGCTTCGGCCCCGGCTCACAGGACGGGCAGGACTCGGCGGGCAACACGGCTTCCGGTCGTCACTCCGTCGACAGCGATTACCAGGCGACCTACGACGCCAACCCCGACGCGTACGACGCATTGCCGTTGACCGTGTTCACCGTGGCGGACGGTGCCTGATGGCCGGCCGACCGTTCGAGGAACTCAGCGCCGCACTCGGCGAGGCCCTGAGAGCCTCCACACGCCCCAAGCCGCCCTCGGCACCCAAGACCCCACCCCCAGCTGGATCGTCGCTCAGCGACGCCATCACCCACCACTACAGCCAGGAGAACGCACATGCCGACGACAACGACTGAGGCGCAGGACGCCCTCGCCACAGCCCGCGCCCACCACGCCGAACTCGAAGACGCCATCCGCGACGGCAACGACACCATCACCGCGGCGCAGTTGGCCGACGCCACCGCCGAGATCCGCACGGCTGAACTCCGGCTCGAAGCTGCCGAGCGCGCCGAGCAGCGCACCGCCGAGGCCGCCCGCGCCCACGAGGCCGACGTGGTGCGCCAGGAGTTCGAGCACCTCACCGGGAAGGGGTCGGAGAAGGCACGCAAGGCGTACGCCGCCGCGGTGGCGGCACTGCGCACCCTGACCGCCGAGGCCAACGGACTTCGCGACACCCGCGCGGCACTGCAAGCGCGCGCCAGCATGGCCGGCGTCGACCTGCCGTTCTGGGATTCCGAGCGAGTCGTCGACGGTGGCGGCGAGTCGTACATCAACCGCGCCATCAAGGAGGCACGCGGTGACGTCCTCACTCACGCCCACGCCCTGCACGACGACAAGCGCCGCGCCGAGTTCGCCGCAGCCGCACAGCGCGCCGAGAAACTCGACCGTGAACGCCACGAGCGCTTCATGGCCAATACCGAGGTGACCGACGAGCTCGGACGGCGGGTGGTGGCCGATGTCGACGCCTGACGGGTGCCCCGACGCCGCCTGCCAGCGACCGATCCCGCAACTGGTGATCGCCCGAGCTCTCGACGCGGTCGCGCAGTTCGTCGACCCCCGCGACGACGGCCGTGTGGTGGTCCGGGCCGATGACGACACCGTCGAGTTCGTGCGTGCCGTCATCGGCCTGGCCGTGGGGTTTGCGTACCTCCTGCACCCCGAGCTCAACGACGCAGAGATCGCCGAAGGGCTGCGCCTGCAAGCGCACTCGATTCGGGAGGTGGAGTCCAGTGTCGGCGGCTGAGCCGGATGGTGGCACGCACGCTCGCCCGCGACCCGCGTCGGGCCTACCCGCGCGGAACTACTCGTGGGAGCCGTTCGTCGCCAACAACACCAAGAGCCTCAAGCATGGCGCGTACTCAGAGCGTGTGATCACTCCGATGGCCGCTCAGATCGGCAACGATCTCGTGGAAGCCCATCCCCATCTTCGCGAATTCAAAGAAGCGACGTTGGAGTACGCGCGCGTAGACGCTCAGGTTGAGTGCCTACAGATGTGGGTCGACGAGCACGGCGAACTCGACGACGCGGGGCAACCGACGGGCGCAACCGTGTTGCTCTTGCGCACCCGCAAGCACCTACTCAACCTTGCCGACCGCCTAGGGATAACCCCGCTGGCCCGCGCTCGGCTGGGCAAGGATACGACCTCGGCTCAGCTCGACATCGCCAAGATCCTCGCCGGTGACGCGTCGAAACCCACGTCGATCGACGGCGAGGTCGAGTCAGAGGATGGTGCGGCATGACGACGGCTGCCGAGGTGTCGGCACTACGTAGTGCCGTGTCGCGGATCGACGTCTTCGCCGAGAAGCTCGTCGGCGCGCCCCTGTGGCCCCATCAGTTGGAGATGGCGACATCAACGGCGCGTATCCGCGTGATGTGCGCCGGCCGTCAGGTCGGCAAGTCGAGAACCTTGGCCGTGGAGGCGCTGCACAAAGCGTTCACGCAAGCTGGCGCATTGGTGTTGTTGATCTCCGCGGGCGAGGTGGCCTCGCGTCGTCTCCTCGAAGAGTGCACCGCGTTGGCCGTCGGGTCGCCGTTGTTGAGCGGATCGGTGGTCGACGAGCAGAAGGCGCAACTGACGCTGTCGAACGGCTCGCGGATCGTCTCGGTCCCCGCCTCCGACAAGCAGATTCGAGGATGGCCGGTCGACCTGCTGATCATCGACGAGGCGGGCTTCGTGGCCGAGGAGATCTGGCGTGCTGCCGAACCGGCGATCATCGCGCGCCCCGGTGCGAGGATCATCCTGTCGTCGTCGCCATGGGGCGGACTCGAACACTTCTTCCGCCGCCTCTGGCAGCGCGGGATGACGAGCCCCGATGCGCGTTACGCCTCGTTCCACTGGCCGTCGTCGATGAACCCGTTGGTGTCTGCCGACGACCTCGAAGCGATCCGCGAGCGCGAGCCGTCGCACTACTTCAACCGCGAGTACCTCGCGGAGTGGACCGACGAGTCGGGTGCGTACTTCACGACATCCGAAATCGACACCGCCGTCGCCGATTACGAACTCATCGAACCGCGGCGCGTCATGAGCGGGTCGATGGTCGTCGGCGGTATCGACTGGGGTCACGCGCACGACGCGAACTGCGTGGTCTACCTGGCCGCGCTCGGCGACGTCGAACTCAACCGTGCTCAGCATGGCGACGAGCCGATCTTCTGGATTCCGTGGCTCGAACACCACTTCCGCATGGAGTACGCCGACTTCATCGCCCAACTTGTGCAGCACGCCAACCGATTCGATGTCGTGCGGTTCATGTCGGAGACCAACGGTGTCGGGCAGATGCCCACCCAGGAGTTGCGCCGTCTACTGCAGCAGGACTCGACAACCATGGTCAGCGGGGTGGTTACCGATACGCGCCGCAAGTCGGGCGGGTTCGGACGGATCAAGATGCTGCTCCAACGCGGTCGGCTCATCCTGCCGCGCCACCCCGAGTTGCTCAAGCAACTGCACTCGTTGACCTTCGAGCAGACCGAGATGGGCCACTTCAAGATCTCGGTACCCGAGTCCGCGGGGCATGACGACCTCGCGATGGCACTCATGCAGGCGGTCTCGGCGATCAACACTCTGCGCAACGAATCCTACGGCGAACAACGCGACGGACAGGGAGCCATCATCACCACTGACCGTGGCACGAAACTTCCTGTGCGACCGGGCTTTATCGCACACGATCCGGTGCTATTCCGAGGAGGAAAGCTCGTCTGATGGCTGACACCGACAACTATTTGCAACTCACTCATCGCCTATTCGGACTAGCGCGCGCATCGCGTCGTGGGCGCTTGCCCGAGCGAGAAGAAATCTACCTGACAGCGTGCCTCGACCACTGGCAGGCGACAGTGACCGAATGGCGCAAATCCGAACGGCCACAACGTGTTTTGGTCGACGAGCAACCCCCATCCGACCGATAGAATCGGACCAACGAACGGAGACGCCTCATGGCCAAGTATCACGGCAGCCCCATCGCAATAGTGCGCGTGCACGCCGACGGAGGCGTGGCGATGAATGACGTTGCAGTGGCACTGATCTTCGGTTCCACACCGGGCCAGATCGCGGCGCGCAAGCTCTACTCGGGCGGCAGCCCGGTCGAGAATGCCACCAAGGCCATGCGACAGCGAGCCATCAAGCGGCGCAAGATATTCACGAAAGCGACCGGCGAGCCGCCAACCGAACTCGGCATGGTGAAGTACTGGGCGCAGCGCGAAGGTGTTGGCGTCATGTACCGCGTCGATGGTGAGGAAACCGTGATGATCGACGCCGAGGGCACTACTATCGACCGCTTCGGCGAATTGGAGACAGCGCATGGCTGACATGAACCTCGGCACTCTCGTCGCGAAGCTCAAGCTCGAAGGCGCAGACCAGTACACCCGCGACGTCACGCGAGCACGCAACGCGTTCGCCGACCTCGCGGACGCAGCGCAGCGTGCCGATCGTCAAGCCGGTCAGATGCGTTCACCCCGTGGGCTTACCGAAATCCGTACCGACGCCGACAAAGCCAGAGCGGCAGTCTCCGACATCGGTGATGGCGCGCAACGCACTTCGACGAGACTCGCGGGCACCGGCGACGGCATGGCGACCGCGCGTAGACAGATCACCTCGGACGCGCAGGCTGCCCGTCGCGAGGTCGAGCAGATCGGCGACTCCGCGCACCAGTCGGCACAACGCACCGAGAACGCGTTCTCGCACTCGGTGTCGCGCATCGCCTCCACCTTCGGCAACGGCGGCCCACTGTCGGAAGCGCTCTCGAACCTTGGCAGCCAGGGCGAGGACGCCGGTGACGATGCAGGCGGTGGAGTCATCTCGGGGTTCACCGCTGCACTGCGCGGTGGTGGTGGTGGTGGTGGCCCGCTGGGCGCTGCCATTGCGGCGGGACTTGCCGTGCAGGTCGGTATCCCCCTCGCAGCGGGCAAGTCGTTCGCCGATCAGGTGATGCAGGGCATGGAAAAGCAGCTCGCCCGCAACACCATTGGCGCGACGTTCGGATTCACCCCAGGACAGATGGAGCAGGCGGGGCTCGCCGCAGGCAACGCTTACGGCAACGCATGGGGTGACTCGGTCAACGACAACATCAAGGCTGCGGGCAACGCCATACAGGCGGGTCTCATCGACGGTAACGCGACCGCCGACCAGATCCAGCCAGTCATCGAGAAGCTCAACATCGTCTCCGGAATCATGGGTACCGAGATCCCCGAGACCGCGAACGCCGCGGGCCAGATGGTCAAGACGGGCCTCGTGGCCAACTCGACGGAAGCCTTCGACCTGCTGACCGCCGCACAACAGCGGGGATTGAACAAGAACCAAGACCTGCTCGACACCGTCAACGAGTACTCGACGCAATGGCGCAAGGCGGGACTCACCGGGGCCGACGCGCTCGGGCTGATCTCACAGGCCACAGCGAATGGCGCGCGCGACGCCGACGTAGCCGCGGATGCCATCAAGGAGTTCACGATCCGCGCCACCGATGGCTCGGAGTCCACCTCGACCGCATTGCAAGGTCTCGGCCTCAACGTGCAGGACATCACGACGCAGCTCGCTCAGGGCGGCGCGGGTGCCAAGCAGGGTCTCGACTCGATCCTCGACAAGCTCCGCGAGATGCCCCCGTCGGTCGAGAAGAACCAGATCGCCGCGGCCTTGTTCGGCACCCAGTGGGAAGACCTCGGCGCGGCATTCGATCACTTCGACATAACAACCGCGAAAGACCAACTCGGCCAAATCGGAGACGCGACCGACCGTGCCGGACAACAGATGTCCAACGGCGCATCCGGAATCCAGGGCCTCAAGAACACCGTCAGCGCGACCATCGACGAGATACAGATCAAACTCGCCAACGCCTTCGGACCCGCAGCCCAGCAGCTCACCGACTGGGTGAGCGCACACAAAGACGAGATCACCAACTTCTTCCTCGACGTCGCGAAATATGCAGGTATCGCCGCGGGTGGCACCATCGCGGCCGGTGGTGGCATCCTCGACATCCTCGGTCGTGTGGTCACGAGCGTGGGGTACATGCAGAAGTACACCGTCGGCGCGTTCGGTTCGATGGCCTCGTCACTCGGCGGCATCCTCAAACACCTTCCCGGAACCATGGGCGACCTCGGGCGCAACCTCGAAACAGCCGGCAACGCAGCCATCGGCGCTGCCGACAAGATGATCGGCGTTGGTCAGGGCATGACCCAAGCCGGTGACGAGGCGGCAAAGCTGGGGATCAAAGCTGCCCAAGCCTCGGCAGCCATCGGGCAGACAGGTGATGCAGCGAAGGAAACGACCGCCAAGTTCGGCGACCTGACCGTCACGGTGAACGGGGTGCCCGACAGCAAGTCCGTCACGATCACCGACAACAGCCCCGAGACGAAGCAGAAGCTCGAAGCCCTCGGCTACACCGTCACGACCCTGCCTGACGGCTCGGTCAAGGTAGAGGCGAAAACCGAACAGGCGCAACGCGATATCGCCGAGATCATCAAGCAGCGCCACATGGAGGTGCTGGTCACCTACAAGGACGTCGAGGGCAACACCGTCTCGGCTCCCGCGAGCGCACCGCGCGATGCGCAGGGCCGTCGACTCGTAGGCCGCGCTGGTGGCGGGCAGGTGTTCGGCCCCGGTGGCCCGAAGGATGACCGCATCTTCACCGCGCTCTCCAACCGCGAATGGGTGCAGCCCGTCGACGCTGTCGACTACTACGGCAACGCGTTCATGTCCGACGTGCAGCACATGCGCTTTCCCCGCATCCCCGGCTACGCCGACGGCGGCCAGGTGGGCTACGGGCTACCCGCGGGCTCGTCCGGCTCCGACGGCTTCCCCGACTGGATCACCCAGCTCGGCGCGGCCCACGGCGTCAAGCCCGCCACCTACGCCGGTCACCAGGAGAGCGACCGCAACGAGGCGGGCTACGCCCCGAACCCACAGCACCTCAACCGCGGTATCGACTGGACCGGCTCGGTCGCCGACATGCAGGCGTTCGCGGAATACATGATGGGTCAGGCGGTCAACGATCCGTCGATCGAGCAGGTCATCTGGATGAACCCGCAGACCGGGCAGAAGCTCGGCTGGCACGGTCGCCAACCCGACACCGACGGCTCCTACTTCGCCAGCGACTACGCGGGTCACACCGATCATGTGCACACCCGCTTCTCGGCGCAGGTCGGGGCGCAGACGGGCGCACAGGGTCAACAGGGCGGCATCCGCGACATCACGCTCGGCCCCAACGCATCCCGCGACGACGTGGCGCGCAAGATCATCGCCGAAGGCCGCAAGCGCGGCTACTCCGACGCCGAGATCGAGGCGTACCTCGCGACCGCGATGCAAGAGAGCAACCTGTCGAACTCTGCCATCGGCGGTGGCGGCGCATGGCACGGTACCTTCCAGCAGGATTCGAGCTACGCGGGCCGCGACGATCCCAACACCAACATCACCGGCTTCTACGACCGCATGGACAAGCTCAAGCAGTCCCCCGGCTACGACAAGTCCGACCCGTACAAAAACGCGTTCTGGCTACAGCAGGCACCGGGTAGCGACTCGGCGGCGTCGGCGTATTCCAGTGGGCGACAGGGCTACTACAGCGAGATCAAGTCCAAGCAGGGTGAGTCCAAAGACCTCTTGACCCGCCTCGGTCCGTCGGTCGGCACCGCTGACGGCGCGGGCGCGTCGGGCGACTTCGGCGGCACGGGAATGCCGGTGCAGGTGACGAACTGGCCGTCGAGCTTCGGGTCCGGTAGTGGCTCGTCGTCGAGTTCGTCGTTCTCCAGTAGCTATGACACCCCGTCGGCGTCGACGAAGATGCCCGACGTCGACAACAAGACCCGCCCCACCGACTCCGACCTCACGAGCGGCCATGCCGCGGTCGCGGAGGCTGAACGCGCGGTCACCGAGGCACAGGCCGCGGCGAAGGTGGCGCAGACGAAGTACGACTCGGCCAAGCCGCAGGACCGCGCCGCCGCCAAGGGGGAACTCGACAAGGCCAACAGCGCCGTCACCGAGGCGCAGGCGACCGCGCAAACCTCACGGGACCTGATGGCCGACCTCCAGGCGCGCCACGACCGCTTCGCCACCGCTCCGGATCGGTCGGAGTTGATCACGAAGCAGGCTGAACTCGCGAAGGCTAAGCGCGACCTCGTGCAGTTGCAGGCCGCGCAACGCGACGCCGAGAAGAAAGCCGGTGACGCTCGCGCGCAACACAAGTCGGCCACCGACATCGCCACCGCCGACGCGGATGCGACGAAGGCACGCAACGCGGTCGCGAGCGCACAGTCGGCAATCACGACGCTCGAAGAAGAGATTCGCAAGGCGCAGCGCGAGGCCGACAGCAGCGCGGGTGAGCGCAAGGGCGAGGCGGGCAAGAACCCGCTACCGCTGATGGCCTACGCCAACGGCGGCTGGGGCGGACCCGACGCCGCGCAGATGCTCGACCAGGCGAACGCGTGGGTCACCCTCGCGGGCGAAGCGGGACGTGAAGCGTTCATCCCGATCAACGGCTCCGACAAGTCGAAGAACCTGTGGCTGCAAGCGGGTCGCGAACTTGGGATGGTGAAGGCGTTTGCCGACGGCGGCTTCGGTGGCTATCAGGAGGACACATCCGACTGGATGGCCCCGAAGAGCTGGCAGGACTGGATGGCCCTCGGGGCGGGCGCGGGCTTCACCGCCGCGAGCGCCATCGCACCGTACGCCGCCATCGCCTACGACTTCGCCACAGACGGTGCCGGATCGGTCACCCTCGGCGACCTCGCGCCGCAACCGTCGACCGGCAGCAACGACATACCCGTGCTCTCGCAGGTCATCTCGGACCAGATGAGCGCACTCACGAGCCAGATCGGCGAACTACAGAAGGCCGTCAAGGAGGGCAAGCAGGTGTACATCACCGTGCAGGACATGCAGGACTTGCTCAAGAAGTCAGGCATCCACTTGGCGGCGATGGGATGAACGCGCCACTGATGACGTGTAGATTTGTACGGACACTTCCCGTACATTGGAGTAGATAAACCCTCATTCTCGCAGCCAAAAGGGGTGTCATGGCAGATACGAAGAGCAAGCGGATCGAGGTCCGAGCGGAAGCTCAGACTCTCGATCGGATTCAACGCGCCGCCAATGTCGTGCACGAACCCGCATCTGAGTTTGTTCGGAAGGCAGCGTTGGCACGTGCGGAAGAGGTGCTTCGACAAGAGTTGATTACAGTCATGCCGACTGAGCAGTTCGATGCGTTGATGTCGTCCCTGGACTCTGCCGACGCGGCTCCTCGACTGGCTGAAGCCGCGCGCAAGCCCGCCGTGTTCAAGCGCCGATGAGAGAGTTTGAGTCGACCCAGCTGGACGACGATCACGTCATCGAAGGGTTCGACTGTGGCATCGAGTCACTCAACGATTGGCTTTCCGAACAAGCTCACCGTGCGAACAACGGCGGCGTTGCGCGTGTGTACGTGTGGACACCGCTAGGCGAGTCGAAAGTGTGTGCTTACTTCGCAATTTGCCCTACTGAGGTAGTGCGTGAAGACGACGGAGTGAGTGGTGGTCTCGCTGGAGGGTACTCACGGGTGCCGGGGTTCCTGATCGCTCGCCTCGCGCTCGACTCCTCGATACAGGGGAATGGATACGGAGAACAATTGCTCCTAGATGCGCTTGGGCGCGCTGTTGGCGCGGCCGAGATGGGTGGTGGGCGACTGATCGTCGTCGATGCCATCAATGAGGAGGCGCAGCGGTTTTACGAGCGGTTTGATTTCACCCCGGTGGCGAAGCGTGAGCGACGCCTAGTGATGAAAGTATCCACGGCATCGAAGGCACTGGCCGACCGGTGGGCCGACTAGTCCAGGTCCGCGATGCGTTGATGGACCGGTGGTGCCTCGTACTGTCCGTAGCGGGGGCACCCCTGGGCGATCCATGCGTCGACGGCGGCTTCAGTGATGAACCAGCGGCCTCCGCGCATCGAGTGGCTGCCGTCGAGGGCACCGGAGTTGAGGGCGTCGTAGATCACGTTGGCGCTGCGGCCCGTGAGGGCGGCGACGTCGGTGATGGTGAGGACTTTGCGAGTCATGCGGGTGGTCATGGGGGAAATCTATGGCACCCCTACCGACAAGTCTCGGCCTGTCACCTAGTCGAGCGAAAATAGCCCATTCGATCGCCGGGCTTCGAGCGCGCTCTGAGATGATGCGCAGATGAGCCTTGAGCGAGATATCCAGAAGCAGCTCCGAGACACCATGCAGAAGGTGTTCGATAGGGCTCAACGCAATGGCAAGGGTAAACCGGTTGACACGGTGATGAAGGCGCTTGAGCGTGAGCTCAAGTCCGTCGGGATCAATGGGGTAGGCAAAAGCGACCTCGAATCATGGGCGCAGCAGATTTCCGAAGGCGTGAGGCTCCGCGCCAAGTAGCGGTCTTCGTGGTCACACCGCTGTCACGCACCACGCAGAACCACCCGAACTTCACCGATCCTGCCAAGATGGCGACATAGCCGCCTACCAACGCAAATAGCTCTAGTCGTCACTCGCCCGCATCACCCAAACCGTGCGGATTCCGTCTTTTAATCCGCAGGTCGTAGGTTCGAGCCCTACTGGGGGCACTCGTGACGGAGTCCGCACTCGTGCGCGGCGGGTCCGTCGAGCGTTCCGCTGAACGTCGTCACGCGGCGGCCAGCGAGGCGGGTCGGTCGGCGCGGGCCGCGGCCGACTGCTTGAACCGCCAACCGGCGTACAGCACCTCGGTTGTGTAGCCCAGGTCGAGAGGTCCCGGATTCTCGGGGACGACCGCGTCGTCGGCGATCGCCGCAGGCCGCCAACCGGCTGGCGCAAGATCGGCGGCGCCTGCTCGATCAGCTGCCCATCCTCCTGGCGATGAAATGTGAACTGCTGCAACGCATGCGCCGTGATCGAGAACTCGCCGCGATGCAACGCTCGGTGGTGCGACGAACAGAGCAGCACCAGGTTGTCGGGCGTCGTGGCACCACCGCGCGACCAGAAGCGCACGTGATGCGCGTGCAGGTGTCGAGTCCGTCCGCACCCCGGGTAGCGGCATCCGCCATCGCGCGCCAGGATCGCGCGCAGCGTCCGCGTCGAGGGCGTCCGCGTCCGACGCCCCCACGACGTGACGGTCCCCCGATTTCCGTGACGCACCTCGGTCTTCGTGCCGCCACACGACGCTTCCGACTCCTCAGCCGCCGAGAGCGCGGGCCCACCCTCGACGTACGGGTCAGCCCCGTACGTGTCAGCCTCCGACGACTGGCTGTGCACGACCACCTCTGCCCCGGGGGTGAACGTCGGCACGTCGATCGCCGCTTGCATCGTCTCCGCCATCAACACCACGGCGGGTGCGATGTTGGCAGGGGTATGCCGCCACAACCGTTGATCGGCGGGCTCGAGGCCGGCTTCCTCGATCTCAGCCTCCCGGTCAGGCGACTCTGCCGAATCAATCTGCGCGGCAACCAGATCCGCTACCGATGGTCCAGCGTCGTCAGACGACGTGCGTGTTCGCTCGTACTCGGCACGCACCGTCGCCGCAAGAAATGAGGCCCCGTCCAACGCCGACAACCGCATCCGCACCGACAACGTGCCGTCGGAGTTCCATTCCCACGACGCCGTCGATTCAACCTCGCCTTCGGTCGCCTCTCGTTCACGCTGATCGATCGAGCGGATCGCCCTCACGACCCGCTCGAGTTGGGCCGCGTCGGCAGACAACGCGACGCTGAGCAGTTCGTCCTCGCGGTCGGGCGTCACGACTCGCGTGAGCGCACGAACCTTCGAATACGACAGGCGGCCCTCGACGAACGCATCCCGAATCCGGGGCACCCCATCGAGGGTGCGCGCCACCCGCACGTATTGCTGTGCCGTACGCATCGACAACCCGGTCCGCAGCGTCAACCAGTGCGCGCAGGACATGATCCCCTCTCCCGTCCACCCTTTCCTGCGGTCGAACTCAGAGAGCAGCAGCAGAAACCGCCCTGTGAGGCTCGCGATCTGACTGGCGTGGCCCACAAGGCGGTCTGCGATCTGATCCAACTCCAACCCGGACGGGTCGGCGTCGTCGAAAATTTCTGTGCTGCTGCTGGCGTTCACGATGCCCCCTGACAATCGACAACATGTTCGAGTATCAGAGTATCGGTGGGCACCGACAGAAAATCTGGAGTTCGACCGCCAGAACGTTCAGCGGAACGCCGCGGCCAGAACGTTCAGCGGAACGCCGTGATCCCGAGACCACGCGGATGGTGTCGCGACTACTCGTCGACGAGCGTCAGCGTGACGTCGATATTGCCGCGCGTGGCGTTGGAGTACGGGCACACCTGATGGGCCGCAGCGGTGAGTGCCTGCGCGTCGTCTGCGCTCAGCGCCGGCAACGAGATCTCCAAAACGACGGCCAGCTCGAAACCACCGGAGTCGTTGGAGCCCAACGACACTCGGGCGCCAACGGCCGAGTCGCTGACGTCGGCCTTCTCGGCCCGCGCAACGGTGCGCAGCGCACTGTGGAAGCACGCGGCGTAGCCGGCTGCGAAGAGCTGCTCCGGGTTCGTCGCGCCGCCGGGACCTCCCAGCTCCTTGGGGATCGCGAGATCGAGATCAAGTTGTCCGTCGCTCGTCCTGGCGTGGCCGTCCCGGCCTTCGCCGGTCGCAAGCGCCTCGGCTGTGTACAGAGTCTTCATGGTGACATCCCTTCTTTTCAGCGAGCCTGGTTGGCGCGCAACACATCAGATAGTTGGTGCAGTGCCGCACGCAGCTCGACGGCCGCGTCGACGTCGAAGTCGGCATCGGATTCCGCACCGGGTTCCGCAGGATCGTCGACCGAAGAATCGTTCGACGAACCGGTCAACGCGTCGACCAAGGCGGCCATCACGCAGTCAGACTTTTCGCCGAGCGCCGCGCCCGATTCGGTCAGTGACACGATCGTCGACCGCTCGTCGTCGGGAGACCTGCGACGTTCCACGTGTCCCATCGACTCCAAACGACGAACCAGTGGTGACACGGTGCCCGAGTCCAGTTGCAGACGCTCCCCCAGCCGGCCGATCGGGACAGATTCTTCCTCCCACAGCACCAACATCACGAGGTACTGCGGATACGTCAGTCCGAGTTCGCGCAAGCCCGGTCGCTCCGCGGCGATGATCGCGCGCGACGCAGTGTAGAGCGCGAAGCACAGGTGGTCGTCGAGTCGAATCTTTCCCACGTGGAGAACACTAGGCCCGATTTACATTGTGCACAACATAGTTGCTCGCAATGTTTCTGTGGGCGACGTCATATCAGCGCGCACGGGGCGTTCAGCGGAACGCCGTGACTCCGTATCGAGCGCAGACGAATCCCTGGTTGCGCGCGAGGTAGCGCAGTTCGAGGTCGCACCTCGCGGTGAACAGTGGACGCCCGGCGCCGAGTAGCACGGGCGCGATCGACACCACGAGTTCGTCGAGCATTCCCGACGCCCAGAACTGCGCGGCGAGGTCGCCACCGCCGACGATCCAGACGTCACGTCCGGCGGCGGCGGCGACCAGCGCGTCGTGATAATCCGCAGGCGACCCTGACACCACGCGGATGGTGTCGGCGACGGGAGTCAGGTCGCGTGTGCTGAAGACGAACGTCGGGACCTCGTAGGGCCACGGATTGCCCTGTTCCACTTCATGTTCGACGAGCCACTCGTAGGTGGTCGACCCCATCGCCAGAGCTCCGACGCCGCCGATGAACTCCACGTAATTCATCGGACCGTCCTCGTCGATCGGCTGGCTGAGCAACCAATCGAGCGAGTCTGCGGTATCGGCAAGGAAGCCGTCGAGACTCGTGGCCGTGTAGAAGCGGAATCGAGTTGCAGCACTCATCGAGCACCTCCTACCCTGCAGTGTCGCATTCACCGCCGAGTACCGCTTCAATTCTGTTGGCGCACACCTCGGGAAGCAGGCCGTCGAGTCCCATCGACTTGTCGAGGCGTATGAGCGGGAGTCCGAGAAGCAACGCGCTACTGATGAAGTGGGATGTCATGTTCTCAACCCGAGCGCCAACCGCATCCTCGTAGCGGGCTATGGACGACGACACCGCCACCCGATCCCAGGATCACCGAACCACCTCGCGATGCCCCGCGTCGAGGCGTCGTGTCCAGCCGCGGTCGTCGAGGTACTCGAGCAGTGGGATGGCGACGCGGCGCGTGGTGCCCAAAGCCTTTCGGGCCTCGCTCGTCGTGAAGGGCTGATCAAGAGCAGCCAGAACGCGCATCGCCAACGCGGGAGATCGGGGCGAGAGCACAACACCGTCACGCAACCGAAGTAGCCGGCCGAGTCGTTCAGCCGCTGCCAGTTGCTTGGGGCCGAGCCCGAGTGCGGCGAGGTCGTCGGCTTCTGGCGCGGCAAAGGCATCGGCGGCAAGTCGACGCTCGAGTGCAGCGACTGCCTCCTCCGCATCGCCGAGTCCGCGTGCCACACCGGGTTTCGACAGGAACCCGCCCGCATGGTCCAGGCCGGCGTCGGCAACGAGAGGCGCGACAAGCGCTTCGGACGGAAGTCCGACGACGCCCGCTACACTCGCGCGGGGCAACCCCTCGGCGAGCGAATCCCGCTGATAGACAGCATCAACAGCGTCGCGGAGCCGTGCGATCCACTCCGCCCAGGCCTGCTCATCGACCCACCAGGACCCGACCACGCGCACACCCTCGGGCGGGGTTGCCTCGGCTCCGACGACACCGAGCCGTCGCAGATGCTCGACGGCAACGGCACCGCGGCGTTCGACCTCACGTCGCGCATCACCTCGATCACTCATGTCCGACAACACATCTGCTCGACGTGCTGCATCACCACGACGCCGCAGCGGCGGTGGCTCCGCATCCACGACGACGCCCCCACCGATCCGACCGCTGCCCGCGTCGCGGAGCACCAGTCGATCACCGAGGATCAGCGGAACGGCGCGCTCGAATGTGATCCGCGCGTGGTCGGCGTCGAATGGGCGGAGCCGACCACGCAGCGCAGCCGTGCCGACATGAACACTCAGATCGCTTGGTATCGAGTCGAACTCAGGCCCGCTGACACGTCGGATGTCGACACAGTCGGTCAGCCGCCACGCCCCGGGACTCAACAGCAGATCACCCCGGGCGACGTCCGACGCCGACACGTCGCGCAGATTGACCGCCACCCGGCTCACCGGTCCGACGCGTTCGCGCGGCGTGTTCTCACTCTGCACACCACGCACGCTGACCGATCGAATCCCTCTGCCGGTCAACAGGTCCAGCGTGTCTCCACGACCCACCGACCCGGCCGACAGCGTCCCGGTGACCACGGCACCCGCACCTTTGATGGTGAACGCGCGGTCGATCCAGAACCGAACGGGTGCGGTATCCGAGGGAAACGGGTTGCGCTGCACTACCTCTGCGATCGTGTCGCGCAGCTCGTCGATCCCTCGCCCAGTCAACGCCGACGTGATCACGGCCGGTGCGTCGCCGAGACCGGTACCGGACAGCTCGTCGCGCGCCTGCGCCACGACGTCGGCGATCCGCTCGTCGTCGGCGAGATCGGCGCGTGAGATCACCAGCACGCCACGATCGATGCCGAGTGCGGCGATCGCGTCACGATGATCCGACGACTGCCTGCTCCAGCCCTCGTCGGCAGCGACGACGAACGCCACCACGGGTGCGGGACCGATCCCCGCCAACATATTGCCGAGAAACCGCTCGTGGCCCGGAACGTCGACGAATGCGATGTCGGCACCGGATAGTGTTGTCATCCAGGCGAATCCGAGGTCGATCGTCAGTCCTCGACGTCGCTCTTCGGCCCAGCGGTCCGGTTCCATCGTCGTCAGGGCACGCACCAACGCACTCTTCCCGTGATCGACGTGCCCCGCCGTCGCGACGACGTACACCTCAGCCGGTCGCCCCCGACACGCGGACCGCACCGAGTGCACGCGCGAGCGCCTCGGCGAGAATCTCGTCGTCCGTCGCCGGGATACATCGCAGGTCGACGAGACATACGCCGTCGTGCACGCGCGCGAGCACCGCGGGAGTGCCGGTGCGTAACGCCTTGGCCGCCTGTTCCGCCAGTGCAATCGCCCAGCCGGGCAACGGAACTCCGGGCGCCCCTCCCCCGCCGACCCTGCCGTCGTGGGGCACCACGTCCGCACCGACCTCCGCGGCGACGACCTCGGCCCGCCGACGTAACCGCTCGTTGTCGGCGTGCAGGTACTCGGTCACCGGAGGCACAGGTCCGACGAGCGTGGCCTCCATCGCCGCGAGGGCGAGCTTGTCGGCCCGAACAGCCCGCGCGAGTGGATGTTTCGACAGTCGCCCGACAAGATCGGCGTCGCCGAGCAGGATTCCGGCCTGTGGTCCGCCGAGTAGTTTGTCGCCGCTGGCGATCACCAGATCGGCGCCCGCGGCCAGCGCCGACGACGCGTCCGGCTCGTCGGGGAGCGTGGCGTCGGGGACGAGAAGCCCGCTTCCGAGGTCGGCGATCAGCGGAACACCCTGGGCGGCAGTCAGTTCCGCCAGCTCCGCGATGGTCGCCTCCGCGGTGAACCCACTGACCCGATAGTTGCTCGGGTGCACCTTGAGTACACAGCCGACGTCACCCTCGGCGAGTGCCGCAGCGTAGTCGCGCAGGTGGGTGCGGTTGGTGGTCCCGACCTCGCGCAGCCGCGCACCGGTCGACTCGATGAGGTCGGTGAGCCGAAAACCCGCGCCGATCTCGATCATCTCGCCGCGACTGATGACCACCTCGCGACCGGCAGCGAGCGCGGTGGTGGCCAGCACCATCGCGGCAGCACCGTTGTTCACCATCAGGGCATCGCCCGCGGCGGGACAGGCCCGCAGCAACGCCTCGCGGGTCGCGACGCCACGCCGCGAGCGCGTACCCGACTCCAGGTCGAGTTCGACGTCGACGTAGCCACACGCATCGACGACTGCATCGCGCGCGGCCGTCGACAACGGTGCTCGACCGAGGTTGGTGTGCACCACGACTCCGGTCGCATTCAGCACCGACCGTCCGGTGCCGACGCGGCGTCGAGCGAGTGTTTCCCGAATAGCTCCCTGCACGTCGTCGGGATCGACGTCGCCGCGCCTGGCGGCCTCCTGAACATCGCGGACGACGTCGCGGACAGCCAGTTCACCGAGTCGTCGTGCAGCCGTGGCGATCTCGGGATCGGCCAGCAGGTGGTCGGTGCGCGGGATCCGCCGCCGGGGATCGGATCGGGTCACCGCGCCTCCTTCGAGAACAGTCTGTGGCGGAGGCGGACGGGAATCGAACCCGCCAGACCGAGATACTCGACCTCCTCGGTTTTGAAGACCGGGGGGCCCACCAGGAACCCAGACGCCTCCTCGGCGACCATACCTCCTAATTCTCCCGATCCCTCCGATTAGCCTGAGTCACATGAGCACCGTCGAGACGAATCCGGATTCGCAGAGCCCGACGATCAGGTTGACCGGCTACGCCCACGGCGGCGGCTGTGCGTGCAAGATCCCGCCGGGAGAGCTCGAAGCCGCCGTCGCCGGTCTGACCGGCCAGAGCGGCGAGAACATTCTCGTCGGCCTCGACGACGGCGACGACGCCGCTGCCGTGCGCATCCGCGACGACCTCGCCGTCCTCTCCACCGCCGACTTCTTCACACCGGTCGTCGACGACGCCTACGACTGGGGACGCATCGCGGCCGCGAACGCGCTCTCCGACATCTACGCCATGGGTGGGTCGCCCGTCGTCGCGATCAACCTCGTCGGCTGGCCGCGTGATCTGCTGCCGATGGAACTGATGACCGAGGTGCTGCGCGGCGGGCTCGCCGTCGCGGCGCAAGCCGACTGCCCGGTGATCGGCGGCCACAGCATCGACGACCCCGAGCCCAAATACGGCATGGCCGTCACCGGTGTCGCGTCGCCCGACGCACTCATCCGCAACGACGCCGCGACCGTCGGCCTACCGATCACCCTGACCAAACCGATCGGCGTCGGGATGCTCAACAACCGGCACAAGCAGACCGGTGAGGTATTCGACGCCGCGATCGACGTCATGACGACACTCAACCGCGACGCCGCCGACGCCGCGCTCGCTGCCGGTGTCCGAGCGGGCACCGACGTCACCGGATTCGGGCTGCTCGGCCACCTCCACAAACTGACAAGGGCCTCGGGTGTGCGCGCGGTGATCGACGCTTCCGCGGTCCCACTCGTCGACGGCGCCCGCGATGCGCTCGACGACGGGTACGTCTCGGGCGGTACCAGACGCAACCTCGACTGGGTTCGCGAGCACCTCGAGGTCGGGCGCGCTGTCGACGAGAGCGACCTCCTGATGCTCGCCGACGCCCAGACATCCGGCGGGCTGTTGCTGGTCGGCGAAGTGCCCGGATACCCGGTCATCGGCGAAATCGTTGCAGGTGCAGGGATCGACATTCGCTGACATCGATCGCCGATCGCTCTATTGTCGCTACACACACCGAATCCGAGGGGGAGATCAGGTGCAGCGTCGCAGCGCTATCGCGGTCTCTGACTGGCTGCGTGACGCAACGCCACTACAGTGGCGCGTCCCACTCTTCGATCAGCTCGGAAATGCGCCACTCAAGCGGCTCGTCTTGTCGCTGGGTGCGGGGCTGTTGGGATTCGCGGCGGCGGCCGCCGCGGCGTCGTCGAGCTCCGGATTTTCGCCGTACGTCGAGAACATTCTGCTGGTCACAGCGGTCGTTGCCGCGATTCTCGTGCTGCGGTGGTGGCTGCTCCCACTCCCGACAGGAGCCGAAAGTCTTCTGGTGCTGGTGTTCGCCGACGCCGTGATCGCGACCGCCTGCTTCGGGCATCACGATCACATGCTCGGCATCGCAGGCGTCACGCTGTTCGCGATCATGAGCTCGTTTGCGCTGTTCTTCTGCACGCCGAGGGCCCACTTACTGCACGCGATCTTCGCTTCTGCGGCAATCGTGATTCTGGTCACTATTGTGGCGGCGGACGGAGGGCGTCCGATGCTGCTGGTGGCTCTGTCGAAAGGTATCGCCCCCCTTGCCCTGGTGGCAGTGCTCCTGCCCGCCATGCACTACTTCTTCTGGGTCCTCGGCACCAACGCCATGGACGCAGGGACCGACCCGCTGACCCGGCTGGCCAACCGGCGAGGCCTGTCGCGATATGTCGGCGGGCTCAATCACTCGGCCCGCACGCTCTCGGTGATCATCATCGACATCGACGGATTCAAGGCGATCAACGACACCCACGGCCACCAGGTCGGCGACCTCGTACTCGTGCGCGTAGCCGGGCGGATCATGGAGGCGTGCAACCGGCTGGCAGGCATCCGCAACCTTGTCGCAGCGCGTACCGGCGGCGAGGAGTTCGCCGTGATCCTCGACGACGACCTGCGCACCGCCCGCTCGCTGGCCGAGCGCATTCGCATCGGCGTCGCGGCCGACACCTCGCCGTCGGTGACCGTCAGCGTGGGCATCAGCGTCACCGCACCAGACGTCAAGGCAAACGTCGACCGACATCTCGAAGACGCCGACGTCGCGATGTACCTCGCGAAACGGCAGGGCGGGAATCGGGTGGTGGTGGCTGCATCGAACGACCGCCGTCCACTGGCCCGACACGCCCGACGCGAACGCGACGAGAACGCGATCAGTCCGCAGTCGTGACCGAGTCGTCGGTGACGCCTGCGGCTCGACGAGCGGCGAGGCGTCGCTTCTGCGGTTCGATCGTGTAGCGCGGATCCTTCGCCGACTCGATGCCCGCGTGAAACACGCCGAACCGGGTACATGCCGAGGCCGCGAGCAGCGCCAGACCCGACGCCGCAGACGCGACCCGCGAACGACCACTGACCAGTGCGCCCACTCCCCCGACAACCGCCAGTCGTTCCGCCCAGCGCATCAGCGCACCGGGCTTACCGTGGTGGAGCGGTTCCGCGGCAATCGGATCCATGCGCGCTTCCATGACGCGGGTGGCCGCCACATCGCCCACCACGCCGAGAACGGCCAGCGTCCGTGCCGGGCCCACCTCGTCGAGCGGTGTGGTGACCAGCGCCAGTCCGCTCGCCGCGAGACTTGCCGAGCTGACGAAGACGAAGGGCAGGTCGCGGTGCATCGCGTTCCACGTGGGTGTGGCCGTATCGCCCAGCAGCGCCGCGGTGTACACGGCGAGCAGCGGCCCCATCGCGCCGCCGACGAGTCCCATCGGCGCCTCCACGACGTGGAGAACCGAACGCAGCGGGCCGAGCGGAAGTCTTTCCCGGAGAAGCCGATCCACCTCTGCCGCAGCCGCGACTCCGATACCGCCGGAGAAGCCGGACAGTATCCATGACCCGACGCTCATCGGCGACGTCACCTTGAAGGTGCGCAGCATGTTGTAGAACCGATCGGGTCGGCCGAGGTCGGCGATGAGCGCAACCCCACCGAGCCCGGCCGCGGCGAGACCACTGAGACGGGCGTTGCGGCGCAACACTTCTCGCCCTGTCAACTGCGCACCCGCCGCGAGCACTCCCGACCCGCCCGCGACGCCACCGAGGAACAGGTACGCCGCGACCTTGTCGTCCCAGGGCGCAGGCTTGACGACGTTGTGCCCGTAGTAGCCCTCGACGTCGACCTTCTCGAACTCGACGTCGGGCACCATCGACATCTCACGCGCGCCGTCGCCCTGGCCGAACAAGCCTCGTCGACGCCCCTTGCCGCCCTTCCGCTTTCGGCGACCGGGTTCGGGTGGGCGCAGCGAATCGTAGTCGGAGGTCATCGCTTTCTACCGGTCAGGAACGAGACCGCCGCCGCGGCAACCATTCCGAGGGCGGCAGCGCCCGCTCGTCGATACATGGTGGGGAGATCGGCCGTGCACACGCGCGGGTCCGGCGGAAGGCCGTAGACCTCGGGCTCGTCGAGGAGAAGGAACACCGAACCGGTGCCGCCGACTGCGTCGTTGGGGTTCGCCCCGTAGAGCCGGGCCTCGGTCATCCCCTGGGCGTGCAGCTGTTCGACCCGTTCGCGCGCGGTGTCGACCATGTCGTCGTGGTCGCCGAACTTGATCGACGTCGTCGGACAGGTCTTCGCGCACGCGGGTGTCTCGTCGTCGACGAGTCGGTCGTAACAGAGCGTGCACTTCTGTGCCACACCACGTCCGGGCACGGGCGGCTGCTCGCCCTTGCGTTGGCCCTCGCGCGTGGTCGGCTCGACGGTGCCGTCGGACCGACGTTCGACGACGCCGAAAGGGCAACCGGCGACACAGGTTCCGCACCCGTTGCACACTTCGTGCTGCACGACGACCGTCCCGAACTCGGTGCGGAACAACGCGCCGGTCGGGCACACGTCGAGACAGCCCGCGTGCGTGCAGTGCTTGCAGACGTCCGACGACATCAGCCAGCGGAACTCGGGTGTATCGGGCGGGGTGGTGTCGGGCGGGGTCGTGCCCACGGAGTCCATGGCGTCGGGAATTGTCTCACCCCCGGGCATCGTCGGCATCCCCAAACCGACCAGGGCGCGGCCTGATTTGCGTGCCTTGTCGATGCGGTCGCGGTCCTGCTCGATGAACGCGACGTGCCGCCACGTACTCGCACCCAGCGCGACGGTGTTGTCGTACGACATGCCCGTCAGTTCCAGGTCACCGTCGCGCGGGTTCTGGTTCCATTCCTTGCACGCGACCTCGCATGCCTTGCAGCCGATACAGATCGACGTGTCGGTGAAGAAGCCCTTGCGCGGACGCTCGGCGTCGCCCCAGTGCGCGTCGGCACTGGGATCGGTGGGACCGGACAGCTGATGACTCATCTCGCACTCCTCACCATCGGGTGAACCCCTCTCCGTCCGGATCATCGGAATCGATTGGCGGATAGATCTTTTCGTGCTCGGGATCGGTGATGCGCACGTTGTCGGTCTCGGGTGTCACGCCCGCGCGCTGCTGGTAGGAGCGCACCAGGTCGAGGAGCGCCTGACCCTGGGGTCGACGCCCCGCGATCACCTCGCACGACCCGACCTTGGACTCCTGGATCTGGACGTTGGGGTCGAGCGTGACACCGATCAGATCGTTCGCGGCGTCGCCACTGACCACGGCGTCGCTGCCGACGCCCCAGTGATAGGGCAGACCGACCTGATGGACGTCACGTCCGTTGATACGCAACGTCTTCACCCGGTCGGTGACCAAGACGCGCGCCTCGATTGCCGCGCGCGGCGAGATGATCGTCGCCCAGCCCTCGTTGACCAGTCCCCGTTCGGCGGCGAGTGCCGGGGAGACCTCGCAGAACATTTCCGGTTGCAGCTCGGCGAGATACGGCGACCAGCGACTCATCCCGCCCGCGGTGTGGTGCTCGGTGAGGCGATAGGTGGTGAACACATACGGATAGACGTCGACGCCTGCGTCGCCCGCGCTCGGGGCGTCGAGATTGTCGTTGCGCGCGAAGATGATTCGTGCCGGTGCCTGCTGCTGCGGGTACAGCGCGTTGGCGACCGGCGACTCCTGCGGCTCGTAGTGCGCGGGCAGCGGACCGTCGACAAGCCCCTTGGGCGCGAAAAGCCAACCCTTGCCGTCGGATTGCATGATGAACGGGTCGTCGCCCGCGAGTCCCTCGGCTCCTCCGCGATCGGGATCGGGGCGGGCATCGGGCGCCTTGTCGACCGGGAAGTCGGGCACGTCGTCGCCAACCCACTTGCGCGCCTGCGCATCCCACCAGATGTAGCGCTTGCGCTCGCTCCACGGATTGCCCTCGGGATCGGCGGAGGCACGGTTGTAGAGAATTCGACGATCCGCCGGCCACACCCAGCCCCACTCGTGCTGGCTCACCGAGTCGCCGCCGTGTGGAACGCGTCGCGCCGCCATGTTGGTCGCGTGCGCGTAGACGCCGGTGTAGATCCAGCAGCCACCCGCCGTCGAACCATCGGCCTTCATCTGCGTGTAACTGGTGAGGTTCTCGCCCGCGTGATCGCCAGATGTGAAGTAGCCGTTGATCTCCGAGAGCACCGACTCCGGCTCGGGGTTGCCATGCTCGTCGAGCGGGTAGTCCCACGTCATGTCGAGGAGTGGCCGGTCGCGCGGGTCGTCGGAGTCGGCCAGCCGCGTGCGGATGCGTTGTCCGAGTTCGTAGAAGAAGTCGAGTTCGCTCTGCGCCTGTCCCGGCGGCGCGACCGCCTGATGCCGCCACTGCACCATGCGTTGGGTCTGGGTGAACGAGCCTGCCTTCTCGACATGCGTTGCGGCGGGCATGAAGAAGACCTCGGTGCCGATATCCTCTGTGCGCAGCTCACCGGAGGTGATTTCGGGTCCCTCCTTCCACCAGGTCGCCGACTCGATCATGTTGAGGTCGCGCACCACCAGCCACTTGAGATGGCTCATGGCCAGGCGCTGCTGTCTGCCGTTCGCCGATCCGACGGCAGGGTTCTGGCCGAGCACGAAGTAGCCCTCGACCTCGTCGTCGAGCATCGACACGGTGGTCTGGTACGTGCCGGCGGGACCGTTCAACCTGGGCAGATAGTCGTAGCACCAGTCGTTGTCGGCGGTGGCGGTGTCGCCGAACCACGCTTTGAGCAGGCTCACCATGTAGGTGTCGGCGTAGGCCCAATACCCCTTCTGCTGTGGCGATCCGACGCCCGCGAGGTAGTCGTCGAGAGTGTCGTGCTTGCCCACCGACGGCATCGGTAGGTAGCCGGGAAGCAGGTTGAACAGGGTCGGGATGTCGGTGGAACCCTGGATGCTGGCGTGTCCGCGCAGCGCCATGATGCCGCTGCCGGGGCGACCGACGTTGCCGAGCAACAGCTGCAGGATCGCCGCGGTACGGATGAACTGGGCGCCGAGGGTGTGCTGCGTCCAACCGGTCGCGTAGCCGAAACACGTTGTGCGGTCTCGACCGGAGTTGTCGGCGATCGACTCGGCGAGGTAGGTGAACTCGTCGACCGAGATGCCGCACATGTCGCGGACCATCTCCGGCGTGTAGCGGGAGAAGTGGCGTTTGAGGATCTGGAACACCGTGCGCTCGTCGGTCAGCGAGTCGTCGCGGAGCACGTTCGCGTGCTCGAGGGGCGGACCGCCCGAGCCGTGCTGGTCGCCCGCCGCACGCGCCGCCGCGGTCTCGCCGTGCTCGTCGCCCCCGGGCGATTCGATGCCGGACGATTCGGTACCGCCGTCCTCGGCATCGGCGTAGGCCCACGTCGACGGGTCGTACTGTCCGGTCTCGGGGTCGAAACCGGAGAACAGTCCGCCGAGGTCCTCGGTGTCGCGGTACTCGTCGTTCACGATCGTCGCGGCGTTGGTGTACGCGACGACGTACTCACGGAAGTACCGCTCGTGGGTGAGCATGTAGTTGATCAGCCCACCGAGCAGCACGACGTCGGAGCCGACGCGGATCGAGATGTGCTTGTCGGCGTTGGCCGACGTCCTGGTGAACCGCGGGTCGACATGGATGACCCGTGCACCGCGCGAGCGCGCTTCAACCACCCACTGGAAACCGACGGGGTGCGCCTCGGCCATATTGCCGCCGATGAGCACGATGCAGTCGGAGTTCGCCATGTCCTGCAGTGATTGCGTTGCGCCGCCGCGTCCAAATGAAGCTCCCAAACTGGGAACGGTTGCGGAGTGTCATATGCGCGCCTGGTTCTCGATCTGGATCGCGCCCGCCGCGGTGAAGAGCTTCTTGATCAGGTAGTTCTCTTCGTTGTCCAGGGTCGCACCGCCGAGCGAGGCGATGCCCATGGTGCGTCGGAGTACCCGCCCCTGCTCGTCGGTGTCCTGCCAGGTTCGACGACGCGACTCGACGAAGCGGTCGGCGATCATGTCGATCGCGGTGTCCAGGTCGAGATCGGTCCACTCGGTCGCGTACGGCGCGCGGTAGCGAATGGTGCGCTGCCGCATCGGATTGTTGACCAGCTGCTCGCTCGACGCGCCCTTCGGGCAGAGGCGTCCGCGTGAGATCGGCGAGTCGGGGTCGCCCTCGATCTGGATGACGCGCTCGTCTTTGACGTAGACCTTCTGCCCGCAGCCGACAGCGCAGAACGGGCAGACGCTCTGCACCACACGGTCGGCGGTGGCGGTCCTCGGTTCGGTTGCGCGGGTGCGCGCCGACTGCACGGCCGGACCGCGGCCGAACCTGTCGCCGGTGCGCAACTGCCGGAAGACCGGCCACTCCAATGGGCTGAAGGAGGGCACGCCATAGACCCTACGTCAGATTGCGCCCTTGTCGGGATCACCTGCGGGCACCGCGTCGAACGTCTTGATGTCGAGCGGTGCGGCGAGCAGGTGGTTCAGCGCTGCACCGAGTTCGGCGAGGGCTGCTCCCTTGCCGTGCGTGGCCAAGGCGTCGAACGACTCCCACTTCTCGATCATCACCAGATCCGTGCCATCACCGGTGGCCTCGTGCAGCGCGTACAGCTGGCAACCCGGCTCGGTCTGCACCTTGGGGACCGCCGCGATCACGGCCTCGCGGGCCGCGGCCTCCTGTCCGGGCTTGGGCGACAGCGTTGCGACGACGATCACGGGCGACATATGCACTCCTACTTGGGCTTCCGCGCCCAGGTACTTTTCCGGGGCGCGGAAGACAACGCTACGTCGGTGACGCCACACGCGATGGTGTTTTGGCGTCAGTTCCCACTCACGAGAACCGGGGATTCGAGCGCGACGGCGTCGACTGCCGCGACGAAGGGCGGCAGGAAGTTCTCGACGCCGATCACGCAGCACGCGTGGCCGCCGTCGACGTCGAATCGGCGCGCGCCGGGGATGCCGTCGACGAGAAGTTGCTGACGCTCGGGTTCGACGGTGTGGTCCCTGGTCGAGACCACCACGGAGGTGGGCACGTCGATGTCGCGCAGCCACGAGGTGGAGTCGAAGTTACCCAGGCCCTCGCCGAAATCGCCCGCGTGCGAGAGCGGCGTCGAGAGGAACTGCTTGGTGGCCCAGATGCTCGTGTGTTTCGCCGGGCGGTCGAGGCTGTCGTCGGACGGACGGGGAAGCGACTCGTAGATCGGGCGCAGGATTCGTCCGATGCGGGCGTCGCGGCCACGCCTGTTCGGATCGCGTTCGCTGAAGAACGGTCCCGTCGAGCACAGCACGAGCCCTGACACCCTGCCCGGGTGTCGACGCCAGACGAGCTGTGCGATTCCGCCGCCCATCGAGAACCCGGCAGCGGTGAACCGGTCGATACCCAGAACGTCGGCGAGCGCGACGACGTCGTCGGCGCAGTCGCGCAGATCGAAACCCTCGGCCTGGATACCTCGCCCGTGCCATCGCTGGTCGAGTGTGATGACCCGGTACCGACCGTTCAGTTGCGGAATCGACGGGTACCAACAGAGCAGTCCGGTGGTGAGCACCGAGTGCAGCAGGAACACCGCCGGGGCGTCCTTCGGTCCGGAGTCGGTCACGTAAGTCGTTCCACGGCCGGGCAATTCGACATGCCGGCCGGACGGAAGGTCGCGTACCGGATAGGGCGTCGCGACGTGGCGAACGCCGCGCACGATCCGCTGAATCGACGACGGCGTCGAAGCCTCGGTTGTCGGGGAAACGTCTGCACTCACCCGGTCAACGGTACGCGCACACGCTGCGGGTTCGCTGTGTTCGGCGCGTCATCGGATGTTCGTGCTGAACAGGTGCCGTTCGTCGGGTATGCCCGTTGTGGTCATGGCGAGCACGCGGGCGACGTTGTCGTGGTCGTACTCGGTCCAGCGATCGCGATGCTGACGCCGGTATTCCGACCACGACGGCACGACGAACTGCTCGACGTAGCGGCCGTCCCGGTCGGCGCTGCGGTAGAGATGCCAGTTCCGTGCGCCGGTGCGTCGACGTGACCGGCCGACGGCAGGCATGGCGGCGAGGAAGTCGTCGCGGCGATCGGCAGGAACGTCGTAGATGGCACTGACCTCGACGGGCCCGTCGTCGGGTTCGGGCTCGAACACCAGCGTCGGGACGGGCCAGGCCATCGAGAGCTCACGGCTGAGCGTGCCCGTGACCGGCGACGGCGGCAGCAGCCACACACTCGCCGCGGTCAGCAATAGACAGACTCCGGCGATCACCAGCGCCCACTTGGTGCCCAACGCAGACCCGACAGCTCCCCACAGCAGCGCGCCGATGCCCTGGGAACCCATGAAGACCAGCAGATACGCAGCCATCCCGCGTGCACGCACCCATTGCGGGAGCGTCAACTGCGCACCGGCATTGAGCGTAGTCAGCGTCGCGATCCACGCGACTCCCGCGAACAAGAACAACACGAGACACGGCCAGAGAGGCAGAAATGCTGCGGCGATCGTGGCCACCGCGAACACGACTGCCGACGACGCGAGAATCACCGCAGACGACAGGTGCTGGCGCATCCAGGGCATCAGCGCCACCCCGATCAACGCCCCGACGCCGAGCACCCCGAGAACGAGACCGTAACCCGAGGATCCGAGGTGAAACGAATGCGCGACGACCAGCGGCAACAGCGCCCACAACGCCGACGCCGGGATCGCGAACAACGCCGAGCGGAGCAGGATTCGACGCACGATCGGGGCTGCCGCGACGTACCGCAAGCCTGCCCAGAATGAGTCCGAGAGACGCTCGGGCACGACCGTCGAGCTCTGCCCGGACCCCTTCCACGCCAGCAACGCGATCACGACAGCCAGGTACGAGATGGCATTGAGGAGAAAGACGAGGCCTGGCCCGCCGAGCGAGAAGATCACACCGGCCAGTGCCGGTCCGATGGCACGCGCGGCGTTGACCGAGACACTGCCGAGTGACGCGGCGTCGGGTATCTCGTCGCGGGGGACGAGTTCGGGCTGGATGGCCTGGAACGCAGGCGACGAGAGCGCCGCGCCCGCGCCGAGCAGGAAGGTCAGGATCAACAGCGTGGCGGGATTGAGGTGTCCGGTGAACGCCAACACCGCCATCAGCACGCCGATCGCCGTGGAGTAGACCGACATCACCACGAGCAACCATTTGCGGTCGAGACTGTCGGCGAGCACGCCCGCCAGCAGCGAGAACAGCAGAGTGGGCGCGAGGCTTGCCGTCTGGACCAGTGAGATCACGGCGGGTCCGGCGTGCTGGTCGACCAGAAACCACTGCGCGCCGACCGACTGCATCCACAACCCGACATTCGACACGAGTTGCGCGATGAACAGGTTGCGGAAGACCGAGCTCTTCAGGGGCTGCCAGGCGGAGGCCATGCGTCAACCATGCCCGCATTCCGCGTCGAACGACAGCGTGAGACCCTTGTCACATGATCGACGTCGATCGCCCGAAGATCGAGGGCTCCGTAGCTGTCGGAACACAGGCACACGACAAGAAGAAGCGCCGGATGGGATTCGCCGAGTTCGGTTCGGCGTCCGGACGCCCGATCCTGTGGTTCCACGGCACGCCCGGTGCTCGACGACAGATTCCGCTCGAAGCCCGCGAGTACGCCGCCGCGCGCGGAGTCCGACTCATCGGCATCGACCGGCCCGGCGTCGGATCGTCGACGGCCCACCCCTACGACTCCGTCCGGGACTTCTGCGCCGACCTCACCGACGTCCTCGACGCGCTCGGCATCGACGATTTCGGTGTCATCGGCGTCTCCGGCGGCGGCCCGTACGCGCTGGCCGTCGCGCACGAGTTCGGTCCACGCGTCCACGTCGCCGGAATCGTCGGCGGCGTGGCCCCGACGGTGGGCCCGGAGGCGATCGGCGGTGGCGCAGTTGCGTTGGCACGCCACGCCGCGCCCGTTCTGCCGGTCCTCGGTGCACCCGTCGGCCAGGCGATCAGCACCGCGCTGCGCTTCGTCCGACCGATCGCCGAGCCCGCGATCCTGCTCTACGGCAGGCTCTCCCCCGCCGCCGACCGCGAGTTGCTCAGCCGCCCGGAGTTTCGCGCCGTGTTCCTCGACGACCTCCTCAGCGGCGGGTCGCACCGCATGGAGGCACCGTTCAACGACGTACGGGTGTTCTCCCGCGATTGGGGCTTCTCGGTCACCGACATCACCACCCCGGTGCGCTGGTGGCACGGGGACCGCGACCACATCGTCCCCTACGCGCACGGCGAGCACGTGGTCTCGCTGCTGCCCGACGCCAAGCTGTTCAGCCTGCACGGCGAGAGCCATCTGAGCCTGTTCGGGATGTCGACGGACGTGATGGACGAACTCCTCGCCGTCTGGGATCAGGCGATGGTTGCGCCGACGAGTTCCGTGAGCGAGTAGGACCAGAAAAGTTCACCTCATCTGTGTCGATCTACCTTCGGCAGTGCCGAAGGTGGCGTGCAACAGATGAGGTGGATCTTTTCGGTACACAGCTACATAGGGGTTTCCTCACGGGCTGTGAGTCGACGGGTGTTTGTGGCGCTCGGTCTCGCCGTGGTCGGATCAGATGATGAGTACGTCGATCGTGGTCACCGGCCATCGCCAGCGCGAGGCCTGGGTGCGTAAAGAGATGCCGCCCGTCGAAGAAGTCCGGCCGGGCCTCTGGTCGATCCCGGTCCTCATCCCCGAGAACCCACTGCGCTACATCCTTGTTTACGCATTGGCGACGGCAGACGGCCGGCTCGCGCTCATCGACACCGGCTGGAACACCGACACGGGCTGGAAGATGCTCGTCGACGGAATCCACGCCACCGGACACGACCTCGCCGACGTCTCGCACGTCTTCGTCACCCACCTGCACCCCGACCACTTCGGACTCGTCCCGCGCCTGCTCGAACACACCGACCCACAGCTCGCGATGCACGTCGCCGACGCCCGCCACCTGCGGTTTCACAGCGAACAAGAAGTAGCGCGTGAGTTCGTGGCCGCTCAGGAGGACCTCCGTGTCCTCGGCGCTCCGACCGACGTCGCGGACACCGGGCTCCTCGAATTCGTCCGGCTCCCGGACGGTCGCACGATGGATGTCGAGCTCGACGACGACGTTCCGCTGAACGTTCCCGGGTGGAATCTGCGTGCGGTGTGGACACCCGGCCACACGGCGGGGCACCTGTGTTTCGCCGACGACGACGCGGGCGTCATCTTCACCGGCGATCATCTGCTCCCCCGGATCAGCCCGAATGTCTCGACCAATCCCTTCCAGACGCCGAGCCCGCTGGCCGACTACCTGACGTCGCTCGCGCGAACCGAGCACATCGGCGACCTCGAGGCCATGCCCAGTCACGAGTACCGATTCCGTGGGCTCGCCGACCGGGTGACCGATCTCCTCTCGCACCACGAGGAACGGCTCAACGAGATCGCCGAGGCGATCTGGAACCAACCGGGCGCGACAGCGTGGGACGTCACACGCGCTGTCACGTGGTCTCGCCCGTTCTCCGATCTGTCGATTCCCTTGTCCCGCATGGCATTGCGGGAGACCAACGCGCACCTGCTGGTACTCGAAGCGCGCGGCATCATCTCGTCGACAGGCCACGAGCCGGTGCGCTGGACGGTCACCGACACCCGCCCCGCCGACCATCACATCGAATCCGCGACGATCGAATCCGCAACCACGAGAGGAACTCTGCGATGACCCCGGTACGCACCGAATCCGCCGACGGCGTAGCCGTTTTCACCATCGACCGCCCGGAGGCGCGAAACGCCGTCAACCAGGAGGTCGCACAACAGCTCGCCGCGGCGATGGACGAGTTCGAACGACGCGATGACATCACCATCGGCATCCTCACCGGAGCGGGTGGAACCTTCTGTGCCGGTATGGATCTCAAGGCGTTCACGCGTGGTGAGCTGCCCAGCGTCGAGGGTCGCGGCTTCGGTGGTATCGCCTCCGCTCCCCCGAGCAAACCACTGATCGCGGCGGTCGAGGGTTGGGCACTGGCGGGCGGGTGCGAACTGGCACTGTCGGCCGACCTGATCGTCGCCGCCGACGACGCGAAATTCGGTCTGCCGGAGGTCAAGCGCGGACTCGCGGCCGCAGCGGGCGGTCTGCTGCGACTCCCCAAGATCCTTCCCTACCAACTCGCCATGGAGATCGCACTCACCGGCGACCCGATCACCGCCGTCCGCGCCCACGAGTTCGGTCTGGTGAACATCCTGACACCGTCGGGTGGAGCGCTCGACGGCGCGCGTGAGCTCGCAGCACGGATCGCCGCCAACGGACCGCTGGCGGTGCGCGCCACCAAGCAGGTCGTCAGCATGGCCATCCGCTACACCGACCCCGAGTTGTTCGCGGAGCAGCGCGGCATCCTCGACCCCGTCTTCGTCTCCGACGACGCGCAGGAAGGCGCCCGCGCCTTCGCCGAGAAGCGCGCACCGAAGTGGACCGGCCACTGACCGAGGCACCCCCTCGCCTACGATCGAGAAGTGGACCTGCACCTTGCCACCTATTTCGTCGCGGTCATCGATCACGGCGGTATCACCAAGGCTGCGCAGGCGCTCCACATCTCCCAGCCGTCGCTCTCGCAGGCGATTCGCACGCTCGAACGCCGACTGGGCGTGACGCTGTTCGACCGCACGGGGCGTCGACTCGAACTCACCGAGGCGGGCGCACGCGTCGAGGTGATCGCGCGGCGAGTCCTCGCCGACGTCGAGCGAGCGCGTCAGCGGGTTGGCGCAGTTCGCGAATTGCGTTCCGGGACAGTGGATGTCGTCACCGAATCCGCCTTCGCAGTCGCACCCCTCGTCACGATCGTGCGTGATTTCCGTGCGCGCTTCGATCGGGTGATCGTACGAATTCTTGCCGCCGACGGCCCGGCGGGCATCCTCGCTGCGCTGCGCAGCGGACGCGCCGAGATAGGACTGATCGATTCCAGCGCGGACCATTCCACTTTCGTATCCGCGCCGCTGGGCACTCAGGAACTCGTCCTTGCCGCGCCACCGTCTCTGAACGTCGACGCCGACGCCGGGGTTGTCGCACGCGAGTCCGTTCGCGCGCTGCCCCTGCTCCTCGACCTCTCCGACCCGGCGACCGAAAGCCTTCTCGCCGACGTCATCGCCGACGGTGCGCGCAACGTCGCGGTCGACTGCGCGCATCCGCCCACCATCCGCGAGCTGGTCACCCGGGGCGTCGGCGCGACCATTGCGCCGCGGGAGTCGGTCGCCGAGCAGATTCCGGACGCCACGACGTACAGCCTGGGCCCGCCGCTGCGACGAGATTTCGGCCTGATCATGCGCTCCGGGCAACCGTCGCCCGCCGCCGCAGCCTTCGTCGCCGTCGCGCGCCAGACATGCGGCGCGCCAGCACAAGTCGACGACCCGGTCTTCGAGTAGCCCGTGGAACTACGTCAGATCGAATACTTCCTCGCCGTGGTCGAGCACGGCGGGATCGGCGGGGCGTCGGTGTCGCTCGGCGTGACCCAGCCGACGGTGTCGCAGGCGCTACGCGCGCTCGAACGCGAGCTCGGGGTGCAACTCTTCCACCGGATCGGCCGCGGGATGGTGCCCAGCGCTGCGGGACGTGCACTCGTCGGCTCGGCGCGCCAGATCGTGCGCGACGTCGGATCGGTCGACGACGCGCTTGCCGTCGGCAGTGATCAGATCACCGGGCGGGTGGAGATCCTCGCGTCACCATTCGCCGACGGTTCCACGATCGCCGATGTGGTCGCGGCATTCGTCAGCGCGCACCCCACCGCCACGATCAGGGTGGGCGAACTCGACGACGAATCACTCGCGGCAGCCGTGATCGAGGGTCGCTGCGACTTCGTCGTCACACATCTTCACCCCGTCGAGACGGCGGTCGACGATGCTCTCGAAGTGATCGTGCTCGGCGAGCAGGAGTTCTGGCTCGTCTGTCCCTCGGGCACCGTCCTGCCCGACGGTCCGATCGACATCGCCGACCTCCCCCACATCCCGATGGTGTTCGTTCCGCGCGGCGGGACGGTCGCCGACGAGATCGAGAGCGCGATGCGCGAAGCGGGCGTACGCCCACCGATCGCGGTGCTCGCCGAAGACCGCGAGGAGCGACTACCCATGGTGCTGGCGGGAATCGGCGCGACGCTGCTCGAACGACGGGTCGCGGAGTCGGTTGCCGATCGCACCACGGTGCGGCCCGTTCGTCCGCGATTCGTCCGCAACTTCGCGCTCATGTACGACCCGACGGCATTATCGATCGCCGCACAGGCTTTCGTCGACGTCGTTCGAACACTGCACCGCGAGAACTGAATACGGTCGACGTATGACCGGTCAGGCCACCCGCTCGAACACTGCCGCCAGCCCCTGTCCGCCGCCGATACACATCGTCTCGAGGCCGTAGCGCCCGCCACCGCGCACCAGTTCGCGAGCCAGCGACGCGAGCATCCGGCCTCCGGTCGCGCCGACGGGATGACCGAGAGAGATGCCTGAGCCGTGCACGTTGACGCGCGCGAAATCGGCACTCTCGGTGGAGAATCGACCGAAACCCCACTCACGGGTCACGGCAAGCGCCTGTGCCGCGAACGCCTCGTTGAGTTCGATCACGTCCATGTCGTCGAGGGTGAGACCCGCCTTGTCGAGCGCCTTCTGCGTCGCCGGAACCGGACCGATCCCCATCGTCTCCGGGGGCACTCCCGCGAGACCCCACGACACCAGTCGTACGAGTGGGCGCAGACCGTACCGCTGCGCCGTCTCGGCGGTCGTCACCAGACACATCGACGCCGCATCGTTCTGACCGCTCGCATTTCCGGCGGTCACCGTGGCGTCGGCGTCGACCTTCGACATGATCGGCGTCAGTGCGGCAAGGGAATCCAGCGAAATGTCGGCCCGCGGATGTTCGTCGGTGTCGATGACCTGCTCTGACCGCTTGCCCGACACGGTGACAGGAATGATCTCCTCGGCCAGGATGCCGTCCTTCTGCGCACGCACGGCGCGCAGATGCGACTCGACGGCCAGCTCGTCCTGCTCGTCGCGCGAGACGCCGTACTGCCTACGGAGATTCTCGGCGGTCTCGATCATCCCGCCCGGGATCGGATGGTCTCGGCCACCCGCAGTGGATCGTGCCCGAACGAGGCTGTCGTGCAGTGCGATTCCGGTTCGCGCGCCACCCCAGCGCATGTCGACGGAGTAGAACGACGCATTGCTCATCGACTCGGTACCGCCCGCCACGACGAGATCGTTGTCGCCGGCACCCACCTGATCGGCCGCCTGGATCACGGCCTGCAGACCGGAGCCGCAGCGTCGATCGACGTGCATACCCGGCACCGTCGTCGGAAGCCCTGCGTCGAGCGCGACGACCCGTCCGATCGCGGGTGCCTCACTGTTGCCATTGCAGTGGCCGAGGATCACGTCCTCGAC
Source organism: Gordonia sp. 852002-51296_SCH5728562-b (assembly GCF_001665475.1). NCBI lineage: Bacteria > Bacillati > Actinomycetota > Actinomycetes > Mycobacteriales > Gordoniaceae > Gordonia > Gordonia sp. 852002-51296_SCH5728562-b. The sequence continues at coordinate 58,908 of NZ_LZMI01000062.1, forward strand.
GGCGTCGTGCGGCACAGCGGTGCGCTCGAGCAATCCGCTCAGTGCCGCTACTCCGAGGTCGACCGCGGTCACGGATCGGAACATCCCGCCATAGCGTCCGATCGGGGTGCGGACCGGCTCGCAGATCACGACCTCACGCATGATGTAGCTCCTCTGACTCACGCAGCCGCGTGCGTAGCGCGACCTTCTGGATCTTCCCCGCGGCAGACGTCGGCAGCGCATCGATGACGACGACGTCGCGAATCTTCTTGTACGGCAACACCTGCTCGGCGACGTAGGTCATGACAGCGTCGACATCGACCTCCCTGCCGTCCCGGGCAACAACGAACGCGACCGGCTCCTGACCGACCACTCCGGCCTCCCGTGCGACGACGGCGGCCTGCGCGACGTCGGGATGAGTCACGAGGATCTCCTCGAGTTCACGCGGGTAGACGTTGTAGCCCTTGTAGATCAGCATGTCCTTCGCGCGGTCGGCGATGTAGACGTGACCGTCGTCGTCGCGGAAGGCGATATCGCCCGTATCGAGCCACCCGTCAACGAACTGCTGCGCTGTGATCTCCGGGTGATGGAGGCACCCCGCGGTCACCTGCGGTCCGCGGACCCAGAGCCCGCCACGCTCGCCCGTTGACAGGATCGTGGTGCGGTCGGCGAGCGATCGGATCTGCAGTTGTGTGTCGTAGGTCGGCAGTCCCACACTGCCGATCCGGTAGTCGCCCGCACCCTGGCCGGTGTCGGCGAGCGGCGCGGATGTGACGAGGCACGTCGCCTCGGTGAGTCCGTAGCCCTCGACGACCGAGCACGACGGGAATGCTGCCGCGAGCCTGTCGAGCGTGACGCGGTCGATGGGCGCCGCGCCGGAGGACACGACACGCACCGAACTCAGGTCCCTGCTGCCGACGTCGGGGTGTCCCACGAGCGATGCCCACATGGCCGGGCTTCCGGTCACGTACGTGGCACGGTGTCGTTCGATGAGTTCGAGCATGCGCCCGGCGTCGAATCGTCGTGTCGTCGCCTCCGAACGCGAATCCACCGCGAGAACCTGGCTCGCCCCGCACATCAGCAGGAACGACATGTTGATCAATGCGTGAGCATGGAACAGCGGCGAGACCACCACCGTCGCCGCGTCACCCGGCCGCACTCCACGGTTGCCCCCATCGCGCGGTTCGAGGTGAACGAGTCCCCGATCGTCGTCGACCACCGAATGCCCTGCGCGCCAGGCGATCATCTGCGTGGCATTGGCAATGACGTTGCGGTGCAACACTCGGACGCCCTTGGAGACTCCGGTGGTTCCGCCCGTGAACGCGAGGTGCGCGACGTCGTCTCCGGTGATGCGCAGTTGCGGCGGGCCATCGTGTGTCGGCTCCGCGAGTTCGTCGAGCGAGATCGCCGTGGCATCACCCGACGTCGGGCCGTCGACCACGACGATGAGCGACGCGTCGGTGCCGTCGACCGCGGCGGTCACGAGCTCACGACTGTCGCGCGTGGTGAAGACACCGACCGCGTCGGTTTCGGCGAGTTGATCACGTAAACCCTTGGCGGGCTGTGTCGGATTCACAAGGGTCACGGTGGCGCCGGCGCGCAGCGAACCGTAATAGGCCAGCACGAACTCGATGCTGTTCGGCAGATGGAGTGCGACGACGTCTCGCTCACGTACACCCCTCGCCCGTAGTCCCGCGGCGATCGAGGCTGTGGCACTGTCGAGTTCGGAGTAGTCCAGGGTGCGGTCACCCTCGACGACCGCGGCACGGTGCGGATACATGGCGGCCATGCTTGGCGGCAGTGCCGCGAGAGTGACGTCGGGATAATGCAATTGCGTCATCGACGTCAGCCGATCAGTTCGAAGATGGTGGCATTGGCCATGCCGCCCGCTTCGCACATCGTCTGCAGTCCGTAGCGAATACCGTTGTCGTGCATGTGATGCGCGAGGCGTGTCGCGAGGATGGCACCGGATCCCCCGAGCGGATGTCCGACGGCGATCGCTCCGCCGAGCGGGTTGAGCGCCTTCTCCGATGCACCCGTGTCGATCTGCCACGCCAGCGGCACCGGCGCGAACGCCTCATTGACCTCGAATGCACCGATCTCGTCGATCGAGAGTCCTGAACGTGCAAGCACTTTGGCCGTGGCGGGAATCGGCCCCGTGAGCATGACGACCGGATCGTCACCCGCCACGACGGTGGTGTGAATCCGCACCAGAGGGACCAGGCCGTTGGCCGCCGCGGTCTCGCTCGACATCACCAGCAGTGCGCCCGCCCCGTCGGAGATCTGTGATGCGTTGCCCGCGTGAATGACTCCGTTCTCGTCGAACACCGTTCGGAGTTTGCCGAGGGACTCCAGCGAACCGCCGCGTCGAATGCCCTCGTCCCCCTCGAGTACGCCGGGCAGCGTCGCGAGCTGAGCGTCGAAGGCACCCGAATCGGTTGCTGCGGCGGCGAGTTCGTGTGACCGTAGTGCGTACTCGTCGAGTTGGGTGCGGCTCAGACCCCAGCGTCGCGCTACCTCCTCTGCCCCGATGCCCTGACTGAAGCGGTCGACGCCGAAGCGGTCGAGTACGGTTGCTGGCTGACTCTCGCCGTTGGGTGCCGCGGTTCCCATCGGGACACGGCTCATCGACTCGACTCCGCCAGCCACGACGACGTCGAGTTGGCCGGAGATCACGGCGGCCGCGGCCATCGCCAGCGCCTGCTGGCTCGACCCGCACGCCCGTGTGACCGTGGTTCCGGGGACCGTGGTCGGCCACCCCGCGGCCAACACCGCTGTGCGTGCGATGTTTCCCGCCTGCTCGGCGTGCTGGCTTACGCAACCCCACATGACGTCGTCGATGATCGCGGGGTCGATCCCGGTGCGTTCGACGAGCGCTTCGAGCACGTGGGCCGAGAGGTCAGCGGGATGGATACCGGCCAACGCCCCGTTTCGACGTCCGATCGGGGTGCGTACCGCGTCGACGATCACTGCATCTGTCATGCATTCGAGCCGACCACTTCTCACCTGGTGACCACAAGTAGTTTCGCGTTCACGGACTCATAGACAAGCCCTATCCCATTGAGTCGCCCTATCGGTGTGTTAGCCGATCCGGCCGTTCCTTCCACCTACGTCACGGGTGCATGCTGGAGGTCATGGCACGTCTGGCCCGCACGCTCGGTCTCACCGACACCCAGGAAGACATCGTCGCCGCGGTGCGACGATTCGTCGACGCCGAGATCATCCCGACCGCGCAGCAACTCGAACACGACGACGCCTACCCGCAGAAGATCGTCGATGGCATGGCCCAACTGGGGCTGTTCGGCCTGATGATCCCCGAGGAGTACGGAGGACTCGGCGAGTCGCTGCTCACCTACGCGCTGTGCGTCGAGGAGCTCGCACGCGGCTGGATGAGCGTGTCCGGTGTCATCAACACGCATTTCATCGTCGCCTACATGCTGCGTCAGCACGGAACCGACGAGCAGAAGCAACGGTTTCTGCCACGGATGGCCACCGGCGAGGTGCGCGGCGCGTTCTCGATGAGCGAACCGGATCTCGGCTCCGACGTCGCAGCGATCAAGACGTCGGCCAAGCTCGGTGACGATGGCGCGTACACGATCAACGGCGCGAAGATGTGGCTGACGAACGGGGCGTCGTCGACTCTCGTTGCGGCACTTGTCCGTACCGACGAGGGCGCGGCCAAACCGCACCACAATCTGACGACGTTCCTCATCGAGAAGCCTGCAGGATTCGGGGAAGTCGTTGCCGGACTGACCATTCCGGGAAAGATCGAGAAGATGGGCTACAAGGGCATCGACACCACGGAGATGATCTTCGACGACTATCGGGCATCGCCGGACGACATCCTCGGCGGAGTGCCCTGCCGCGGGTTCGCGCACATGATGGACGGGGTCGAGGTGGGTCGGGTCAATGTCTCTGCACGCGCGTGCGGTGTTGCGCAACGAGCGTTCGAACTCGCCATCGCCTATGCGCAACAGCGCCACACCTTCGGCAAACCGATCGCCGAGCACCAGGCGATAGCGTTCAGTCTCGCCGAGATAGCCACCAAAGTCGAAGCGGCACACCTGATGATGACCAATGCCGCACGGCTGAAGGACTCCGGCGAACGCAACGACGTCGCAGCGGGCATGGCCAAGTATCTGTGCAGCGAATACTGTTCGGAGGTCACCGGGGCGTCGTTCCGCATTCACGGCGGGTATGGCTACTCGAAGGAGTTCGAGATCGAACGACTCATGCGTGAAGCGCCGTTCCTGCTCATCGGCGAGGGCACCAGCGAGATCCAGAAACAGATCATCAGCAAAGGGCTGCTGCGCGAGTACGCCGCCAGCTGAACCACCGACAGATATCCGACGAGAGGGAAAAGACGTGCAGCGCACCGTATTCAACGAAGACCACGAGGCTTTTCGCAAGACGATCCGCGACTTCATCGCCAAGGAGGTCGTGCCCGTCCACCCCGAATGGGAGAAGCAGGGACACCCGCCGCGTGACTTCTACCGCAAACTCGGCGAGTTGGGCGTGCTCGGCATCGAGGTGCCCGAGGAGTACGGCGGCGGAGGCGTCCACGATTTCACGTATTCGCTTGTCGTGTCGGAAGAAACCGCCCTCGCGGGCGTGACCTTCGGCAGCGAGTCGGTACACACCAATCTGATCCTGCCGTACCTCATGGAGTACGCGACCGACGAACAGAAGCAGCGCTGGCTACCCGGATTCGCCTCGGGCGACATCATGTTCGCGATCGCCATGACCGAACCGGGCACCGGCTCCGACCTCGCGAACATCTCGACGACGGCCAAGCTCTCCGAGGACGGCAGCCACTACATCCTCGACGGCGCAAAGACATTCATCACGGGTGGCGCACTGGCCGACCGCATTCTGGTGGTGTGCCGCACCGCATCGTTCGATCCCGACAATCGTCGGGCCGGACTCTCGATTCTGGTGGTGGACACCACATCCGAGGGTTTCGCCGTCGGACGGAAGCTGGAGAAGATCGGACTCAAGGCGTCCGATACCGCCGAACTCTCCTTCTCATCGGTGCGCGTGCCCGTCGAGGACCGGCTCGGCGAGGAGGGCAAGGGTTTCTCCTACCTCACACACAACCTGGCGCAGGAGCGCCTGAGCATCGCCATCGGGGCGTCGGCAACCGCGAACGCTGCTCTGCAACACGCCCTCGCCTACACCCGTGAGCGCGACGTGTTCGGCAGGCCCGTTGCGTCGTTCCAGAACACCAAGTTCGTGCTGGCCGAGTGCTCGGCCGACGTCGCGGCGGTGCAGCAGTTCGTCGACCAGGCGTTGATCCTCCACAACCGGGGCGAACTGTCGGTGGCCGACGCCGCGCGCGCCAAGCTCTTCGCCACCGAGACCGCCGGCCGCGTCATCGACAAGTGCCTGCAATTGCACGGCGGATACGGCTACATCACCGAGTACCCCATCGCGCGGCTCTACGCCGACACCCGCGTCTCCCGGATCTACGGCGGCACCAACGAGGTGATGAAGACGATCATCGCGAAGGATTTGGGGCTCTAGAGCTGCCGCGACATCAGCTGCCCTTGAGCTGGTCCAGCCAGGTGCGGGCGGAGGCGTCCGACGGCGAGCGCCAGTCGCCGCGCGGCGACAGCGACCCGCCCGAACCGATTTTCGGCCCGTTGGGCATCGCGGTGCGCTTGAACTGGTTGCTCATGAATCGCTTCAGGAACGTCGAGAGCCAGTGCTCAATGGTCGCGGCGTCGTACTGATTTCGACGCTCCGGCGCGATCAGCTCCGACCACGCACCGCGTTCCCGGTCGCCCCACGCCTGGCCCGCGAGGTAGGCGATCTTGTCGGGGCGGTAGCCGAACCGCGTGAGGTAGTACAGGAAGAAGTCGTGCAGTTCGTAGGGGCCGACGGTGTCCTCTGTGCTCTGGATCGCGCCGTCTTCGCCGGGCGGGACGAGTTCGGGTGAGATCACGTCGTCGAGGATCTCGGCGAGCGTATCGGTGGTCTCCTGCGAGTACTGCCCGGTCGAGATCATCCAGCGAATCAGGTACTGGATCAACGTCTTCGGGACCGACGTGTTGACGTTGTAGTGCGACATTTGGTCGCCGACGCCGTAGGTGCACCACCCCAGCGCGAGTTCGGACAGATCGCCGGTCCCGAGCACGATTCCCCCGTGGAAGTTCGCCAGCCGGAACAGGTGCGACGTCCGCTCGCCTGCCTGCACATTCTCGAAGGTCACGTCGAAGACCTTCTCGCCCTTGGCATAGGGATGTCCGATGTCGGCGAGCATCTGCTCACACGACGGCCGGATGTCGAGTTCGGTGCCGCTGACCCCGAGAGAATCCATCAGCACATGTGCGCGTCGTAGCGTCGCGCCGCCGGTGGCGAATCCCGGCATCGTGTACGCGAGGATGTTGGTGCGCGGCAGGCCGAGTCGGTCGAAGGTGTCGACGGCGACGAGCAATGCGAGCGTCGAATCGAGGCCACCGGACACCCCGATGACGATCTTGTCGATGCCGGTGGCGCGCAGACGTGCGGCCAGGCCCTGAACCTGGATGTCGCGCACCTCGCGGCACCGTTCGTCACGGTCAGCGGCGTCGGCGGGAACGAACGGGAAGCGTGCGACCGAGCGTCGCAGATCATCGTCGACGGCGAGGTCGAGGTCGCCGAACTCGAAGTCGATGTGGCGCAACGACGTCAGACGATCCTTGAGGTCGCCGACCTGATCGTGGAAGCTGCCCATCCGGATGCGCTCCTGGCGTAGCCGGTCGAGGTCGACGTCGGCGACGACGAGTTGCTCGGTCGTCGCGAATCCCTCACTGCGAGTGAGTAGTCCGCCGTTCTCGGCGATCAGCGCATCTCCGTCCCACGCGAGATCGGTTGTGGATTCGCCATATCCGGCCGCAACGTAGACGTAGGCGGCAATACACCGGGCAGAGAGGCTGGTGCACAACGACTTCCGATACGACTCCTTGCCGATCGTGACCGGCGAACCCGACAGGTTCGCGAGAACCGTCGCACCTCCGAGGGCGGCCCAGGTACTCGGCGGGATGGGCACCCAGGCGTCCTCGCAGACCTCGAGATGCAGTGCGAAACCGGGCAGGTCGACGGCGTCGAAGATCAGGTCGGTGCCGAACGGCACCGTTTGTCCGAGCAGCGTCACCGTGTCGGCGAGTGCGTCGCGGGCAGCGCTGAAATACCGCTTGTCGTAGAACTCGCGGTAATTCGGCAGGAACGCCTTAGGTACGACGCCGAGAATCCGACCATCACGCAGCAGGACCGCGCAGTTGTACAGCCCGGCGTCGACGACGAGCGGCAGTCCGACGGCCACCAGCGGGCGCAGGCCCTCACTCGCGGCGACGACGGTGGCGAGCGCGTCGAGCGCGGCGTCGATCACCGCATCCTGTTGGACCAGATCGTCGATGCTGTATCCGGTGAGCCCCATCTCGGGGAACACGACGAATGCGGCCCCCTCGGTGGCCGCCTGCCGCATCAATTCGACGGTGGCCTGCGCGTTGGCCGCCGGGTCGGCGATACGGACGACGGGCACCGCGCCCGCTACTCGGGCGAATCCGTGGCGATAGATGGACACAGGGCAAAGCTTAGTGACCAGATGACCCCATCACCGCAAGACCTCAGTCGCCGCACACCTCGAGAAGCGTCTTGAGCTGTTCGTCGAACGCGTGGGCGAGGAAGTCGATATCGGGGATCTGATCGGTGCACCCGAGGATTCCGACGTTGAGCTCGCCGTCGGCCGAGAACACCGTGATGTTGAGCCCGAGCCCGTGGAAGATCGGCCCGAGCGGGTAGACCGCCGTCACGCGCGCGCCGCAGAAGTACACCGGGATGTCGGCGCCCGCGACGTTCGACACCGTCACGTTGAAGACCGGAGGGTGCTTGAGCGCCAACTTCCGGTCGCCGTAGAACTTCATCAGCGTCGACATCGTGGTGCCGGGCGCGAACTGGGCCCAGGCACGCAGGATGTTCGCGTCGATGTCGGCGTGGTGCGCCTTCGCTTTTCGCGAGAGCTCGGCGGCACGCTCGATCCGTTCGACGGGATCGGCGACGTCGGAGGCCAATTGCGTGAACATGCCCGACACCTTGTTGGTGCCCTCCACCATCAACCCGCTGTCGTCGGCGCCGTGAACCGACACCGGCACCATCGCGACGAGCGGCCTGTCCGGCAGCTCGTTGTGCGCCAACAGATATTCACGGAGCGCCCCGCCGGTGATCGCCAGCACGACGTCGTTGACCTTGACTCCGAACCGGTTCTTGACGCGCTTGATGTCGGCGAGGGAGAGCTGGGTCAGTGCGATCGAACGGTGCGGTGTGATGGGGCCGTTGAATCGGGTTCGCGGCGCCCCGAACGGTGCGGGCATCGCCTCGTGCGAGCGCGCCCGACGCAGCCACGCGAACGGAACCGCGACCGTCTCCGGCAGCAGACGCGCCATCGCGATCGGACGTCGGATCAGGTAGTGGACCGCACCCGTCGCGGCGAGCACCGCATGCGACGACCCGCCTGCGGTCTGATGCAGCAGATCGGCGTCGAGGTCGGGTTGCTCGGGCGAGAGCGAGAAGAGCTGCGAGAGCACCTCGGCGCTGCCGACACCGTCGACCGCGGCGTGGTGCATCCGCAGCATGATCATGATCCGCCCGTTGGACAGGCCCTCGATGACCCACAGTTCCCACAACGGCTTCGCGCGGTCGAGGGTCTGCCCGGCCAGATGTCCACAGAGCTCGGTGACCTCGCCGATCCCGCCCGGCGCCGGAACCGCCACGCGGTGCACGTGCCGGTCGATGTCGAAATGGTCGTCCTCCACCCACGCGGGGTGGTCGATGTTGATCAGCGAGTTGTCGAGCTTGCGTCGAAATTTCGGGGTCGCACGGACGAGCTGTCGCATCTGATCACGGATACGGCCGAACGAATACCCACCCAGAATCGTCGACGGATCAACCTCGATCAGGCCGATGATCTGCATCAACTGCGACCGCGTCTCCATGTACAGGAACGAGGCGTCCAAACCGCTCAGCCGCTCCATCGCAAATCCTCCGCATCCTGCTCGCCCGCGCCGTCGCGCACGCCCGTCTACGTCGACGGGTCGATGATGAAATCGAACCACGTCTGTGCGTCGTCGCGCTCCTTTTCCATAACGCTTCGCGCACCCGCCGTAGTTCCCTACGATCAGCCGGATGCGCACCGAAAACGCCGCGTCTGCCGCGGATGCCCGATTCTCGCCGACCCCGTTCGAGCTCGATGAGTTGTCGGAGGCGTTCGACGTCTTCGAGGCCACCGTCGCAGGCATCGCGGCACATGCCCGCGCCGAGCCGTCCGAGGCGCCTGCGGCCTGGGCGCGCTTCGCCGACCTCTTCACCCCCGACGCCGACTACATCGAGCACGCGCTCGGCACCATGCACGGCAGGGATGAGATCCGACCGTGGATCGTGAAGACGATGACCCGCTTCCCCGGCGACCACATGGTTGCCTTCCCCAATCTGTGGAAGGTGTTCGACGCCCCGACCGGCCGCGTGATCTTCGAAGTCGACAATCCGATGTGCGATCCCGGCGACGGAAGCGTCATCACCGCGACCAACATTTCGATCATCACGTACGCCGGCGACGGTCTGTGGAAGTGCGAGGAGGACATCTACAACCCTTTGGAGTTCGGCATCGCCGCAATGCAGTGGTGTGACAAGGCGCGCGAACTCGGTACCCTTGACGACGACGCCGCCACGTGGGCGTCGACGTTCGGCCGAGCGTTTTGGGGGTAGCGCTTGCGAGCCAAGTTACGACACCGTAAGTGCGTACTTGGGTAACGCCTGCTCGGTGCCGTAACCTTACTGACTGACTTGAATGCATGTCGGTCACCGAGCCAGGCATGACAACCAGAGACGACAGTCGGAGACTACGACAGTCCGACCTGTTTCGATGTGGACCGTTCGGAGGAACGAACAATGGCACGTGAGCTCACTCAGCTCGATCTGCTCCGCGAGTTGGCACCGGTTGCCGAGGACAACGTCAACCGGCACCTGAAGATCGCGAAGAGCTGGAACCCGCACGACTACGTCCCCTGGGACGAGGGGCGTAACTTCGCCGCGCTCGGCGGCGTCGACTACGACCCCGAACAGTCGCAGCTCGATGAGGTCGCGAAGGCCGCGATGATCACCAACCTGCTGACCGAGGACAACCTGCCCTCCTACCACCGGGTGATCGCCGACAACTTCTCGATGGATTCGGCATGGGGCTTCTGGGTCGGTCGCTGGACCGCCGAGGAGAACCGGCACTCGATCGTCATGCGCGACTACCTCACGGTGACGCGCGGCGTCGACCCCGCCCAGCTCGAGGCCGACCGCATGGTCCACATGACCAACGGTTACTCACCCGAGTCCGCCGCAGGCGACCGCGTCGAGGAGATGATGGAGAAGGGCGGCGAGATGGGCCTGCTGCACTCCGTCGCCTACGTGACGTTCCAGGAGCTCGCCACGCGCGTCAGCCACCGCAACACCGGTAAGGCGTGCAACGATCCGATCGCCGACAAGATGCTTCAGCGCATCGCTGCCGACGAGAACCTGCACATGATCTTCTACCGCAACATCTGCGGCGCAGGAATGGACATCGCTCCCGACCAGACGCTGCGTGCCGTGACCGACATCGTCACCAACTTCCAGATGCCCGGCGCCGGAATGCCCAACTTCCGCCGCCACGGCGTGTTGATGGCCAAGCACGGCATCTACGACCTGCGCCAGCACCTCGAAGAGGTCATCCAGCCCGTCCTGCGCAAGTGGAACGTCTTCGATCGCGACGACTTCTCCGCCGAGGGCGACAAGACCCGCGAGGAGCTCGCAGCCTTCCTCGAGCAGCTCGAGAAGGACACCATCAAGTTCGAGGAGATGCGCGACCGCGCACTCGCCCGCGAAGCCAAGAAGCGCGAGCGTCAGGCGTCCTGACGCAACCATTGGCTTGACGACGACGATCCGAACCCCAGCAGCGCCGGCGCCCTCCACGATCCACGAGGGCGCCGGTGCGCTGTCGGCTGCGCACGCCACGCCGCTGCGTGACACCCCGCTGCGTGACACCCCTATGCGTGACTCCCCCCTGCGAATCGGCACGATCGAACTCGCGAGTCCCGTGGTGCTCGCGCCGATGGCAGGCGTCACCAACGTGGCGTTCCGGACGCTGTGTCGCGAACTCGAATTGGCCCGCACCGGCACGGTGTCGGGTCTGTACGTATGCGAGATGGTCACCGCACGAGCGCTCGTCGAGCGGCATCCGGTCACCATGCACATGACCACGTTCGGCCCGGACGAGAATCCGCGGTCGATGCAGCTGTACACGGTCGATCCGCGCTACACCTACGAGGCAGCCAAGATGATCGTCGACGAGAATCTCGCCGACCACATCGACATGAACTTCGGTTGCCCGGTGCCGAAGGTGACCCGCAAGGGTGGCGGCTCCGCGATCCCCTACAAGCGCACCCTCTTCCAACGCATCGTCGCGGCCGCGGTCAAGGCGACCGAGGGCACCGACATCCCCGTCACCGTCAAGTTCCGCATCGGGATCGACGACGAGCACCACACGCACCTCGACGCCGGGCGCATCGCTGCGGCCGAGGGCGCGAAAGCTGTTGCGCTCCATGCCCGTACGGCTTCGCAACGGTACTCCGGCGAGGCTGACTGGGCCGAGATCGCCCGTCTCAAGGAGCACGTGACCGACGTGCCGGTGCTCGGCAACGGCGACATCTTCGAACCCCGGGACGCCGTGGCCATGATGGCGCAGACCGGATGCGACGGCGTCGTCGTGGGACGCGGCTGCCTCGGCAGGCCGTGGCTGTTCGCCGAACTCGCCGCTGAACTCAATGGGCTGCCCGCACCCGCTGCGCCGAACCTCGGTGAGGTCGCGCAGATCATCGTCAGGCACGGCGAGTTGCTCGCCGATCACCACGGCGAGGACAAGGGCATGCGCGAGATGCGCAAACACGTCGCCTGGTATCTGCGCGGATTCCCGGCCGGTTCGGAGATCCGTTCGCGCATGTCGCTGGTGTCGACGCTCGACGAACTCCGCGACCTCGTCGGGTCACTTCCCGCCGATACGCCATTTCCCGAGGACGGGCACGGTCCACGTGGTCGGCAGGGATCGCCCGCCAAGGTCGCACTCCCCGACGGTTGGCTCGACGACCCCTACGAAGACGTTGTCCCCGCGGGTGCAGAGGTCATGCACTCCGGCGGCTGAGGCGCTTCTCAGGACCTATCAGTACTATGTCCGAAGGTCCCAAGGCGGGATCTGAGTTCTTCCTGCTCGCCGCAGCGTTCAGCCCCGACGGGCGGCAGCCTCACCACGGGGTACGAGGATTTGTGACGTGAGTCGTTGGACACCCAAGCCGCACGGCGACGAGCCGGGCGACCGGGACGACTCGTCATCGTCATCAACTCCACGCACGTCACGCTCATCGAACCCCAATGACGGCAGGCTGCGTGAGCCGCGCGCCGCCGATCGATACGTCCGCGGCCGCAGTCGAATGACCGTCCGCGAGTTGATGGAGCAGATGAACGCCGATCCCGGCGCACGCTCCGATTCCCCTTCTGACAGCTCGCCACGTGCTGACCAGCCGTCGACTTCCAGCAGGCAGCCGCGCGGCGATTCGTCGCCGACCGAGGCCATTCCGCGCGTCGGCGGCCGTTCCGGCCTTCGTCGGGCACGGCGTGGCAACCGCGCTCCCGCGGATGACGCGTCGAAGCGCCCTTCCGAGACGCCGGGGGCCAAGTCCGAGACGCCAGGAGCGAAGTCCGACGCGCCAGGGGCCAACGAGGTCACGCGCAAGATCCCGATCGTCGGTGCCGCGCCTGCGCCCGTCGTCGACCTCAGTGACAGGGCGACCACGGAGCGGGTCGTCGAGGAATCGCGGGCGCAGGAGTCACACCGCGAACCCGACGCCCCCGCCCCGACCGATGCGCCCGCCGAGTCGTCGGCTCCCGAGGCGGGTCAGAAACCGGCGTCCCCACCGCTCGAGCCGACGCCGGATCTCACCGAGACGATCGCGCTGCGTTCACGACCACAGAGTGTTGGGCGTCGACGTCACAACCGCTCGACACGTCAGAATGTGGCTTTCACCGGTCGCATCATGGTCGCCATCGCATGCGTCATGGCGCTCGTCGGGACCGGCTTCGTGTGGGGGTACATGAAGTCGAAGAACAGCGATTGGCGCACCATCGCCGCCGTCGACCCCGATGACGCGAACATCCGCAACAAGGACGCGCAGTACGGCGACGAGAACTATCTGATCGTCGGAACCGACACACGCAGCGGCAAGAACGGCAAGGTCGGCGCGGGCACCACCGCCGACGCAGAGGGCGCGCGTTCCGACACCGTGATCCTGGTCAACATCCCCGCCAACCGCAGCCGCGTGGTCGCGGTCTCGTTCCCCCGCGATCTGCAGGTCAACCGGCCCGAATGCCAGGACTGGGACAACGACGCGGGAACCTACAACGGCGAGCTACCCGCGGCCAACGACGTGAAACTGAACAGCGTCTACGCCGACGGTGGACCGAAGTGCCTGGTCAAGGTCATCACCGAGATGAGTGGTCTGAACATCAACCACTTCATCGGGATGGACTTCTCCGGCTTCGAGAAGATCGTGCGCGCAGTCGGCGGCGTCGAGGTGTGCTCCACGACGCCGGTGTACGACTACGAACTCGGCCAGATCCTCTCCAAGCCGGGCAAGCAGACGATCACCGGCCGCAAGGCGCTCAACTACGTCCGCGCCCGCACGGTGTCGACGGAGGGCAACGGCGACTACGGACGCATCAAGCGCCAACAATTGTTCATGTCGTCACTGCTGCGGTCGACGCTCTCAGGCAACGTCCTGTCCAATCCGGCCAAGCTCAACAGCATCGTCAACACCTTCATCAAGAACAGCTACGTCGACGGCGTCGACACGCAGTCACTGCTCAAACTCGCCGACTCGATGCAGGGTATCGAGGCGGGTCGCGTGACGTTCCTGACCATCCCGACGTCGGGTACGGCGACCGACGGCTCGAATAACGAGATCCCGCGCACCGACGACATCAACGCCATCTTCAACGCGATCATCGACGACGATCCGCTCCCCGGCGAGCAGGCCGCGAAGAAGAAGCAGAGCAGTTCGTCGAAGAAGCAGACCACGGCGGCCGGCGCCACCACGAGTACGTCGCAGACGCCGTCGACGGTCTCGGCTACCGCGCAGAACCCGAGCAACGTCGGGGTGCGTGTGCTCAACGGCACGGGCAAGGCCGGGCAAGCCGCCGACGCGTCCGACCAGCTGACCGCCCAGGGCTTCGACGTCCGCGGCGTCGCGGATGCATCGGAGAACCGCACAGATACCGTCGTGCGCTACGGGCCGGGTGAACAGGACTCTGCTGCGACACTCGCCGCGATGTTCCCCGGCGCCAAGATCCAGAGCGACAAGACAGTGAAGTCGGGCGTCGAGGTCATTCTCGGCAGCGACTTCGCCGGCAGCGTCACCAGTGCTCCCGCCGCAGGCGAGACGCTATCGGCGCAGGCACTGCCTCCAGCGGCGAACTCCAGCAATCTGCCCAACGATCTCGCGGTGACCAACGCGGGCGACACCACCTGCTCCTGACGGGCGCAGGTGCGCGAGCAGAGCTACTCACCGCGCGTTCACGGTGTGTTCACCACGCGGAAGATCGTGATCTGCGGCACGCACAGTACCCTTGAGGGTATGCGTACCGCGTATCAAGAACAGCTGCATTCACTGAATGCGGTGCTCGGAGAAATGTGCGATCTGGCCGGTTCAGCAATGGACCGTGCCACCCAGGCCCTCTTGCAGGCCGATCTCGCCATTGCCGAGGAAGTGCTGTCGGAGAACGACAAACTGTCCGAACTGTCCGCGCGCGCCGAGGAGCAGGCGTTCGCGCTTCTCGCGCTCCAGGCTCCCGTCGCAGGCGACCTGCGCGGAGTTGTCAGTGGGTTCCAGATCGTCGCAGACGTCGACCGTATGGGCGCGCTGGCGCTGCACGTCGCCAAGGTCGCCCGACGACGCCATCCCGCTAAGGCCCTGCCCGAAGAGGTCAACGGCTACTTCGCCGAGATGGGCAGGCTGGCAGTCCAGCTCGCCACCAACGCGCGCGAGGTCCTCGACACGCAAGATCCCGAGGCTGCGGTTCGTCTACAAGAAGACGACGACGCCATGGACGATCTCCACCGCCACCTGTTCACGGTGCTGATGGACCGGGACTGGCAGCACGGAGTTGCCGCAGCCGTCGACGTCACCCTGCTGGGCCGATACTACGAGCGCTTCGCCGACCACGCCGTACTCATCGGCCGTCGGGTCGTCTTCCAGGCCACCGGCCAGACGCCCGAGCAGTTCCTAGACGCTTCTTAAAGCACAGACGCTTCCCGACACACCCCCACCACCGACGTCGGTGGATCACACCCCGGTTCGGATGTGATTCACCGACGTTTCTCGTCGTGGAGGGCGTCCTGACTTCACGCACACCAGGCGCGCAGTCTAGGGTGAGCGCCATGGGCGTGCACTATCCGGCAGAACCCGATTTCAATGCCGAATCCGACGACGAAGCCGAAGCACATCTCCGGCGACGCCAGCTGTTCGTCTATGTCGGCGTGACGCTGTCGCTCGTCGCTCTGCTGGTCATACTGTTGCTCAACATGTGAGCGCCCCCATCAACGCAAAAGACCCGCGACGATTCCTCGTCGCGGGTCTTTGTCTGCTTGTGGGCCTGTGCGTCGTTGCCCGGCCGGTGATCAGCCGAAGCGGCCGGAGATGTAGTCCTCGGTCTCGCGCTTGGTGGGGTGCGTGAAGATGGTCTCGGTGTCGCCGATCTCGACCAACTGTCCCGGCTGGCCGACGCCCTCGAGGTTGAAGAACGCGGTCTGATCACTGACACGCGCAGCCTGCTGCATGTTGTGCGTGACGATGACGATCGTGAAGTCCTTCTTCAGCTCGCCCATCAGATCCTCGATGGCCAGCGTCGAGATCGGATCGAGCGCAGAGCACGGCTCATCCATCAGCAGGACGTCCGGCGAGACCGCGATGGCACGCGCGATGCACAGTCGCTGCTGCTGACCACCCGAGAGACCGCCACCGGGCTTGTCGAGGCGGTCCTTGACCTCTTCCCACAGGTTGGCGCCGCGAAGGCTTCGCTCGGCCACCTCGTTGAGCTGCTTCTTGTTGCGAATGCCCTGCAGGCGAAGACCTGCGACGACGTTGTCTCGGATCGACATGGTCGGGAAGGGATTGGGCCGCTGGAACACCATGCCGATCGTCGTACGGACGCTCGTCGGGTTGACCTCTTTGGAGTAGATGTCCTCACCGTCGAGCAGCACACTGCCGACCGCGTATGCGCCGGGGATCTCCTCGTGCATGCGATTGAGCGTGCGCAGCACCGTCGACTTGCCGCAGCCCGACGGACCGATGAACGCGGTGATGCTGCGCGGCGGCACTGCAAGAGTCACTTCCTTCACGGCGTGGAACTTGCTGTAGTAGATATTCAGGTCTTTGATGTCGAGGCGCTTGGCCATGGCATTACTCTCTCGTGCTGTTGATGTACGACGCTGTTGCTGGGCGTGCGGTCTTACCTGGACTTGGGTGCCAGGAACTTCGCGAGCAGCGCTGCGACGATGTTGAGGATGGCGATGATGATGATCAGCGTCAGCGCTGCACCCCAGTAGTAGAACGACGACGCCGGCTGACTCGCCGCCCACATGTCCTTGATGAACAGAGGCAGCGAGTTCATACCGCCCTCGAAGGGGTTGGTCTTGACCAGCGAACTCGCCGGACCCGCGAGGATCAGGACTGGGGCGGTCTCACCCATGATGCGTGCGATGGCGAGGAAGATGCCGCTGAGCATGCCCGACAGCGCGGTCGGGATCACGACACGCATGATCGTCTTCCACTTGGGGATGCCCAGTGCGTACGACGCCTCGCGCAGTTCGTCGGGTACGAGCTTGAGCATCTCCTCCGACGATCGGACGACGATCGGGATCATCAGCAGGATGAGCGCGAGACTGACCATGAAGGCGCTCTGTCCCATCGAGAGTCCGATGACGAACACCGTGAAGATGAACAGCGTCGCGACGATCGACGGCACGCCCGCGAGAATGTCGACCATGAAGCTGACCGGCTTGACCAGCTTCGACGTCGGGTACTCGACCAGGAGAACGGCCGTGAGCACCGCGATCGGGACCGAGATGATCGTGGCGACGAGCGCCTGGATGATCGAACCGACGATCGCGGGCGCGATTCCCGCGCCGTAGTCGGTTGTGGTGTCGACTGCGTAGCCGTCGCCGAACCACCAGTTCGGGTCGGTGATGGCGCTCGCTCCATTCGAGAGCACCGTCCACAGCAACCACACCAGTGGAATGACGCCGAGCGCGAAGCAGATGAAGAAAGCGGCGCGCGCACCGTTGTTGCGGATTCGACGGCTCAGCGAGATCTCGCGGAATGCCGACGGATGTTGTTTGACCGGGCCGCCGCCTGCGCCCTTATCGAGTGCGATGCTCATCCGTTGACCTTTCCGCCTGCGACCGTGCGAGCGACCGCGTTCACCACGAATGTCAGGAGGAACAGCACCAGACCGGCCGCGATGTAGGCGCTCTGGGTGTCCTGGCTACCGACGAACTCGCCGACGTCGCGAGCGATCTTCGACGCGAACGTGTCGCCGCCTTCGAACAGCGACCACTTGAGGCGGCCGACGGCGGCACTCAGGATGATCATGACGGCGATGGTCTCGCCGAGCGCACGTCCGAGCGCCAGCATCGCCGCGGCGATCATGCCGGAGCGTCCGTACGGGAACGAGGTCATCCGGATGACCTCCCACTTCGTCGCACCGAGGGCCAGTGCCGCTTCTTTCTGGCCGGGAGGGGTCTGGCGCAGCACCTCTCGGGTGATCGAGGTGATGATCGGCAGCATCATGATCGCGAGCACGATGCCCGCGGTGAAGATCGTGCCGCCGCCGCTGACTGACGTGCTACCGGCGGAGAAGAGGAAGAACCAGCCGAGCACGCTGTTGAGCCTCTCCGCGAACGGCGCGATCACCGGCGCGAGGACGTAGATGCCCCAGAGACCGAAGATGATCGACGGCACCGCCGCGAGCAGATCGATGACCGCGGCGAGCGGGCGGGCGACCTGTCGCGGGGCGTACTCCACGAGGAACACCGCGATGCCGATCGCGATCGGGGTGGCGATGACCAGGGCGAACAGCGAGGTCAGGACCGTCGCGCGGAACAACTCCCAGATGCCGAAACGCACCGTGTCGTTGTCGAAGTTCGCCGAACTGACGTCCCACTGGGACGAGAAGATGAAGTTGGCGTGGTTCGCCAGCATCGCCGGTATGGCATTGACGATCAGTGCAATGCCGATACCGGCGACGAGGACGACCACGAAGAAACCCGTGCCCCGCGCGAGGTAGGAGAAAAGCTGGTCGCCGAGTGCGCCGCGGTGGCTGCGCAGGCCCGGGTGGAGCTGCTCTTCGAGCTGCTCCTCGGAATCCGGAGGCAACTGGTCGGACGATTCGGGAGGCTGCGTGCCGGGTTCGGGCGGGGTCTCCGCCTTCCCCCGGCCCACACCGGTGGTGTCATCCACAGACATAACTCATATCGCTTCGGGTCGGTGTTTTCGTGTGATTACTGAAGGGCGTTGATCGACGAAGTCAGCTTCTGCTGGAATTCGCTCGGCAGCGGGATGTAGCCCGCGTTGACCAGATCCTGGCCCTGGTTCTGCGGTGCAGACGCCACCGAGAGGAACGTCTTGACACCCTGGCCAACCGAAGTATCGGCGTACTTCGAGCAGACGATCGAGTATGTTGCCAGAATGATCGGGTACGCGCCCGCCTCGGTCGGCTTGTAGAACGATTCGGTGTCGATGACCATGTTGTGGTTGTCGGGACCGTTCTTGAGAGTCGCCGCCGCGATGGTCTTACCGCCGGTCTCAGAGTTCAGCTCCACACCGCTCTTGTCCTGATCGGTGATGATCTTCGCCATCGACAGCTTGTTGGACTGCGCGTACGCCCACTCGACGTAGGCGATCGATCCGGGGGTCGGCTTCACTGCGGAACCAACGCCGGGGTTGCCCTGCTTGCCCTCGCCGACACCACCGTTGAAGGTCTTGCCCGCACCCTTGGTCCATCCGCCCGCGGCGGTCAGGTACTTCTGGAAGTTGTCCGTCGTGCCCGACTGGTCAGCACGGTAGATCACGCTGATAGCAGTGCTGGGAAGGGTCTTGCCCGGGTTGTCGGCGGCAATCGCCGGATCGTTCCAGGTCTTTGCCTCGCCGCTGAAGATCTTGGAGAGCGTCGGACCCGACAGCGCGAGATCGTTGACACCATCGACGTTGTAGGTCACGGCGATCGGACCGAACACGAGCGGCAGCTGCCATGCTTCCGAGCCACAGCGCTGTGCGGCCTTCTGGATCTCGTCGCCCTTCAGCGGCGAGTCGGAGCCACCGAAGTCGGTGAGATTCTGCGTGAAGTCGGAGACACCCTGTCCCGAGCCTCCGCCACCGTAGGCGAGCTCGTGACCGGGGCAGGTCTTCGCAAACGAGGTGGAGAAGATCTTCATGGCGTTGGCCTGGGCTGTCGAACCACTCGCCTTGAGTGACTGCTTGCCCTCGCACTTGATGTCAGTCACCGCTGAGGCGGGCGCTGCGCTCGTGCCGCCCTTGTCAGCATTGCTGCTACACGCACCGAGAACGAGGGCGGAGCTGGCGGCCATCACGGCGACAGCGGCTCCTGTACGACTCAATTTCACTTTCTGGTTCCCTCCAGCATCAGAACATGGCAGTCCCGCCAAGCGGCTTTGCCCGGTCGCAATGACAGTAGGGTGCCGTGGTGGACGTACCGGGCACCGAAGGTGAACGGAAGATGAATTGGACATCTCCGGCGCGGCCTGCGCGTATTAGGTAAGCCTTTGTTAAAGTCATCAGGAAGATGAGTAGTTCAGCCACTTCCCCCGACGCGTCGCGCACTTTCACCGGCGCGGCCATCGACGCGCATCACAGTGGCCATCGCAGCGCCGTCGTCGTCGGTCCGCTCGATCTCCCGGACGCGAACTGCGCGTCGCAACGGCTCATCCGCTTCGCGAAGCGTGGCCCCCACACACGCATCGGGCTCGTACCATCACACGATCGTCGCGCCTGGTCATACGCGCCCGACAGGTTGGCCGACGCCGTCCACACCGCGCCACCGACCGACGATCCCCTGGCGTTGCTCGACGTAGTGGCGGCGCTTCCACCTCGGCATCTGCGCGTCGTACTCAGTGGCCGCTACCTGGCAATCGACTACGACCACGGCCTCGGCGACACCACGCTCCTCAACACCATCGTCGACGTTCTGCTCAGCGAGGAGATCCCCGAAACCATCGCGGCATCTCCGCGCTGGTGGACGCCGACGCGTGCCCTCGCGATCGCGGGTGCAGCTGTGCTGTCGAATCCACGGCGGCTGCGCGCGCTGGCCCACATGCATCGGTCGCGCGATTACCGAGCACCGCAACCGTCAACCCTCATACCGGTCGATCCGCCGCGACAGGCGACAAGCGTGTTCGCGCGAACACCACGCGACGTCGTCGAGTTGATGCGCGCGGCCCGGACGTCGCGCGGCGCGGACGTCGGAATGTTCACGCTGCACACCGTCGCGCTCGTGCGCGCACTGACCGCCGCCGGGCTGCGCGTGAATCCGATGGTCACACTTCCCTTCGATGCCAGGGCATATCTCCCCCGATCCGTGGGCACCATGGCGAACTTCGCGGCGGGCCTCGACTTCGTCGTACTCCCCGACACAGCGCCCGACGCACTGCAGGCAGAATTGTCAGCGGCGTCGTCGATGGGTCGCCCCGTCGCGAATCTCCTTGTGACAGCGGCAAAGTCGAGAGCTGCCGCGAGGGGACAGCGCCGAAGACGGGTGGCGGCGACCGGGCAACAGTCGTGGGCGCCCGCGGGCGAGGCGGCGATCGACCTACTGCACTCCTCGGGCGGCGTCGTACCGGGACGTCATCAGCGGTGGAACTTCTCCGACACCGAGAAGGCATTGGTCATCGGCATCGCCGAGCCTCCATCACCCACCGGGATCACCGTCACGAGTGCATCGGTCGCCGGAAGTCTGTGTCTCACAGCGACGTTCCGCGACGACGTCTTTCCAGCCGACGCTGTGGCAGCCGCACTCGCGGACGTACCGGCACAGGCGTTGGCGGTGCTCGGAGAGACGATCCCCGCACCGCGGTAGTACGTCGATCACATCCGACTAGTTTGGTTAGCCTTCCCTAATCCTTATGGGTTAGGCTACCGTGGTCCGCCGTCCCGCATGCCGTCCGGAGTCGAAGTTGTCGCACCCGCATCAGCAGTCCACTGCGCCCACCCTGTCGGCGATCATCTGCTGCTACACCTCCGACCGCGCAGCGCTCCTCACGCGCGCCATCGCCGCGACACGCGCACAACTCCTCGACGTCGACGAGCTCATCGTCGTGGTCGATCACAACGACGACCTGCTCACCTCACTGACAGCGCAGTTCTCCACTGACCAGTCCGCGGTCACCGTCGTCGCATCAGCGGGACCGCGAGGACTGTCCGAGGCTCGTAACACCGGCACTCGCACTGCACGTGGTGACGTCTTGGTCTTCATCGACGACGACGCCGAGCCGGTACCCGGATCGTTCGCCGCCGTTCGATCGCGATTCGCCGGCGACGACATCAGCGCCCTGGGCGGTGCAGTCGATGCCCAGTGGCTTGCTCCCCGGCCGAGATGGTTCCCCGAGGAGTTCGGCTGGGTCGTCGGCTGCGACTATCGCGGCCTACCGGGACACGGTGCACAGATCCGCAATCCGATCGGTGCGGCGATGGCGGTACGACGCGATCGGCTCGAGGCCGTCGGAGGCTTCTCGACGGCACTCGGTCGGCACGCCGATCTTCCCTCCGGATGCGAAGAGACGCTCATGGGAATCGCTCTGCGCCAACAGTTCCCGAATTCGACGATCCTGCGCGACACGGATTTCCGTGTCCGACATGCGGTGTCACCCGACCGCACCCGGTTCTCCTACTTCACGCGCCGCTGTTACGAAGAGGGCCGCTCCAAGGCGACTCTGTCGCGCCTGACCTCAACCGACACAGCACTTTCCACCGAGCGCGGATACGCGACCCGCACACTGCCCCAGGGCGCGTGGCGTTCACGTCGCACCCCGACGCGGGTCGCGGCACTCATCGCGGGCCTGTTCGTCACATGCGCGGGGTTCGGCGCCGGAACCCTGAAATCGATTGGTCGTGGCGCGCCCGCCACTGCCCATGAGTCTCCCCGAGAGGTCAGCACCATCCCATGAAAGTCATCCGACTCCTGATCGACCCGCGCATCACGCTGGTCGCCGCGCTCGTCGTGCTCCAGTTCTTCGCCGCGGAATGGGTGGTCTCCGCGACGTGGCGTGGACAGTACTCCTACCAGACAGACCAGATCGGTCCACTCGGCCTCGAATTCTGTGGCCCACAGGGACGTTGGCCGTGCAGTGCGCTCTACCCGGTGATGAATGTCAGCTTCGTTCTCACCGGCCTGGCCATCGCGGTGGTGGCGTCGAGCTGGGCGGTGCGTCGGATCGTCACGTTCCCGCACGCGGGCGCGCTGGCCATCGCGGGAGTCGGACTGGCCGTCACCGGAATCATCACCGAGAAGACCGATTACCAACAGCATTCGGCAGCGCTGACCACCTTCTTCGTGCTCGCATCCGTGGGGCTCGCGATGATCGGGTTCTCCGGTTCGACACGGCTGGCGGCTGGGGTTCGTGCGTTCACAGCCCTCGCCGGAACGGTCGCCACCGTCGCATTCATCGCTTACGCAACAGGTTTGACCGGCTGGTTCGGGTCGGGTGGCACCCAGCGACTGATCATCTACCCGATCCTGATCGCCGTCGTGGTGGCGGGAGTGTCGAGCGGTCGGGTCCGCGTTGCCGACGACCACACCTCCGACACCGAACCCGCAGTCGCCGAGCAAGAAGTCGCCGGGCCAGAAGTCTCACAGCCGGGTCCGGTGACCACCGGATGAAGCTCGCCTCGTGCGCGCTCATCGGAGTACTAGCCATCTCACTCGCGGCCTGCACCGTCCCGCGCACGGACGCAGAACCTCCCGCAACGACGGCCAACGCCGACGTCGTCTCCGACGAATTCGACGGTCCCGCAGGCCCTGTCACGGGTGTGTGGACTGCCGAGATCGGCGGCGGAGGGTGGGGCAACGGCGAACAGCAGGTCTACACCGACAGCACGCGCAACGTGAGGCTCGACGGCAAAGGACATCTACTGATCACCGCGCGACGTGACGGCGACACCATCACATCGGCACGCCTCACGACCCGCGGCAAGTACTCGCTGCGCTACGGCACGATCTCCGCACGTATCTCGATGCCATCGGGCCAGGGACTCCATCCCGCGTTCTGGCTGCTCGGGGATTCCCTCGAGCAGGTGGGCTGGCCGCGTGCCGGAGAGATCGACGTGATCGAAACCCTCAACACCGCAGCGGATTACCACACCGGAATCCACGCGCCGCAGGACTCCAGCACACGTGGACAGACGGTGTCGGCATCCGGACCGGGACCCTTCGAACTCGCCAACACGTTTCGCACGTACTGGATGCGCAAGACGCCGGGGCGCATCGTCACCGGAATCGACGACCGAGAACTGTTCTCGGTCACACCGGCCGACCTCGCGCCCGACGCCCAATGGGTCTTCGACGCACCTTTCCATGTCCTGCTCAACGTCGCCGTCGGAGGCGATTGGCCCGGCCCCGCGTCGGACGACACCACTTTCCCCGCCACGATGACTGTCGATTGGATTCGGGTGAACACAACCGAACGGAGCTCCGGCACATGACCGAACTATTCACGGCGCCAATCGAACTGCGGCCGGTCATGCCCGCGACCGGAGGACCCGAGTGGCCCGGCGCGACCTGGGTGGGTCAACTCGACACCGCCGAACTCGACCTCGCGGACCGCTCGGCGACATTACCGTCACCTGCCGCCCTCTCGGCGCCGACGGCTATACGCGCGCGCGACTGCTCATTCGCGAATCCGTTGTGCTGGTGCGCTTCACGGAATCCCCGCTCGAGAACGGGCTCGCCACCGTCACCATCCCGCCGTGCGACGAGACACGCGACAACGGCGATGCGCCGAGCAGGCCGGTGTCGGTCGTCGTGTGCACCCGAGAGCGTCCCGAACATCTGCGTTCGGCGTTGGCATCACTGACGCTGCTGGACCATCCCGACCTCGAGATCATCGTCGTCGACAACGCGCCTGCGACAGACGCAACTGCGCGGGTCGTCGACGAATGCGACGACCCCCGCGTGCGGCTGGTGACAGAACCGACGCCCGGCCTCTCGGCAGCACGAAACACCGGCCTGCTGGCCGCATCCCACGAGATCGTGGCGTTCACCGACGACGACGTCGTCGTCGACCAGCGGTGGATCACAGGGCTGCTGGCGGGTTTCGCGCGCGCTGACGACGTCGCGTGCGTATGCGGACTGGTACCGAGCGGTGAGTTGCGGACGCCGGCACAGGCGTACTTCGACTGGCGTGTCTCCTGGGCCGACAACATCGTCGCGCGACGCTACTCGCTGCTCGATCCGCCCGACGACGTCCCGCTGTTCCCCTATCAGGTCGGGATCTACGGCACCGGAGCAAATTTCGCGGTCGATCGGGATCGCATCGTGCGCCTCGGCGGATTCGACGAGGCTCTCGGCGCGGGAACCACGACGATGGGCGGCGAGGATCTCGACATCTTCCTGCGTGTACTGCAGGCCGGGTACAGCCTGGTGTCCGAGCCAGCGGCAATCGTGTGGCACCGTCACCGCAGCGACAACGAGGCTCTGCTCTCCCAAGCGCGCGGCTACGGAGCTGGACTCGGCGCGGTACTGACCAAGATCGCGTTCGACCGCGCGCACCGTCGACTCGCGTTCTCCGTGTTGCGCAAACGTTTCCGTGCCGTGTCCCGTGCTTCGGCGGCGTACGGCGGTGTCTGCCGTCCACCCGATCACGTGCTCGTCGACATCTCGGCGTCGGTCGGTCGGTCGAGGTGTTCTCAGTCCTGCGCGGTCCGTTGGCCCTCGCCCGCGGACGGCGAGCAGGTCGTCACGCCACCCCGCTCCACGCGGCACGCGACCGCGCGGTCGTCGATTCCGGTGCGATCCGATGACAACGAGCGCACCGACCCATACCGCGAAAGACAACGCGCCAGCGCCGACCTCGGCTCCCGACACCGTTGACCCACAACGAGTCACGTATCGGCTCGCCGACGCCGCGCTCGTCGCGGCGGTATGCGGACTCCTCGGGCTCATCCCGCTACCCTCTCCCGTGCGCGCAGTGCTCGTCGCAGCATTCGTATTCGTCGGGCCCGGTGCCGCGATCACCACGTGGGTACACGTCCCCCGCAGACTCCTGCCAGCTGCCGTCGTCACGCTCAGTATGTCGGCCACGACTATCGTGGCCATCGGTGCGATGTGGTCGTACCGATGGAATCCGACGGGCATCCTCGTCGTCGGCACTTTCGCCGTGGTGGCCAGCAGCATCTACTGGTACGTGCGGGCGCGATCGTTTCCACCGCTACGTTCGTGAGCCGCCGATGTCGCCGCCCGCGTACGAATGTCGCTGCGCAGCATCGGCCTCGACATATCGGTGGTCTTCCTCGCAGTCGCACTGATCCTGTGGATCGTCGCGCTGAGCATCGGGTTGCCCGGCGTGGACGCCAGCTTCTTCGGACTGCTGTTCTCCGGCGCCGGAGCTCTTCTCATCCCGGCTGTCGTTCTCGTCGCCGTCGCGTTCGTGATCGCGATCGCCCGACGGCGCGTCCCCGTTGCCACGGCCGCCCTGCTCACACTGATCGTCGTCGAGCGCGCCACCACCTGGCTCGGAACCGAAGTGCCGCTCTATGAATGGACGTACAAGCACATCGCCGTCGTACGCTACGTGCTGGCACACGACCTCATTCAGCCCAACGGCACCGACATCTACGCGCAGTGGCCTGCTTTCTTCGTCACCACGGCCTGGTTCTCCGATGTCACCGGCCTCGACCCGATGACCCTGGCGCATGTCTTCGCGCCCGTGATTCACCTGCTGATCGCGATCATCGTCTACTCCGCGGCCCGAACGATCGGATCGTCGACTCGAGTGGCGATCACGGCGGCCTTCTGCGCGGAGATGGTGAACTGGGTTGCGCAGGACTACTTCTCGCCGCAGGCCTGGACCCTGGTCATCGCCTACGGACTCCTCGCCATGCTGATCGCCTCACGGCATCACCGGCAGGCGGGCATTCTTGCCATCATCCCGTTCGCCGCGATCGTCCCCACACATCAACTCACACCGTTCTGGGCACTTGCGGCGGCAGTAGCGCTCGTCATCTTCCGTCAGGCGCGCCCGTGGTGGGCGGTCGCGGCGATGATCGGTATCACGGGTGCGTACCTGGCACTCAACTTCGAAGCCGTTGCCCCGTACGGAATCCTGTCCGGCGGCAATCCGGTCAGCAACGCAACCAGCAACGTGACCGCTGCCGGAGTGCCCGCGAAGGAGATCACGTCGCTCGTATGTCGAGCGCTGTCGGCAGGCGTGCTGCTGCTCGCCGCGCTCTCCGCGGTGGTGGGCTGGAAACACAAGCGGCCGTACGTGATCGCGTGTGCGATCGTCGCCTTCTCGCCTCTCGCGCTGCTTCTCGGCCAGAGCTACGGCGGCGAGGCGATCTTCCGCGTGTACCTGTACTCGCTGTTCGGCTGCGGACTGCTCGTCGCACCGCATATTGTTGCGGCTCTTGACGGTTTCGGTGCCGGTCGACGCCGCGCCCTCGTCGCATGGGCGGGCGCACTCGCTGTCGTCGCTGCGGCGCTGGCAGGCGCCTACTCGTATTTCGCGCTGTGGCCGACCGTGGTCGAGACCAGGGCGCAGGTCGAGGCGATCGACCGCATCACCGCCGACGCACCTCCCGGCACGCGGATCATCATGCTGTACGGGGCGGGACTGCCTGCACGAATCAACGACAACTACGCC
Organism: Gordonia sp. 852002-51296_SCH5728562-b; assembly: GCF_001665475.1. Classification (NCBI taxonomy): domain Bacteria; kingdom Bacillati; phylum Actinomycetota; class Actinomycetes; order Mycobacteriales; family Gordoniaceae; genus Gordonia; species Gordonia sp. 852002-51296_SCH5728562-b. Next base: position 85,864 of record NZ_LZMI01000062.1, read on the forward strand.
CCGTTGACACTTGCCAATCCGTATTTCGCTATCCACTCTCCTACGAGTTGGCCGACACGCGAGGCACTTTCCCGACAGCGGAGCAACTCGGTTGGCTCGAGTGGAAGGTCGGCGAGACCGATAAGCCGACGATCGTCGCCTTCACCACGCAATCGCGACGTGTCATCGAGTACTACGGCGAATACCGTCCCGGTGCACCGGCCGAGTTCGAGCAGATCATGCGCGAGACCCCTGGCTGGCGAACGGTCTGCCTGACCCAAGCACAACATCGCTTCACCCGAACAAAAACGGGGCGTTCCGCGGAACGCCCCGTTTTTGTTCTTCCGTTGTCCAGGACCCGAAGTGGCGGGCGGTCTCTAGCGCGGCGCCGCCTTCGGATCATGTTCCAGCACAAGGGTGTCGGGATTCTCGTGAGGTTGCTGCGCCCGTGGATTCGGCAACTCTCGTGGGAGCCGACCTCCTTGATCGACAGGCCACTGCGTGCCATCCGCACATTGATGACGGTCTCGATCTCGAAGCCGTCTCCCCACTGAGCTTCTGCCAGCGTGGTGTCCGGCAGATCGAGAACAGCTACGTGATGACGCCAGAAAGCGTTGTAGCCGTAGCAGAGATCGGCAAAGGTGGTGTGGAAGATCCGGTTGACGAGAAAGTTCAGACCCTTGTTTCCCAGACGGCGGAACGTCGTGATGTCGTCACTGCCACCGCCATGGGAGAACCTGCTCCCCTTGGCCAAATCGGCTCCGCTGACGAGAGTTTCGACGAATCGAGGGATCTCGGCCGGGTCGGTCGAGCCGTCGGCGTCGATCATCACGATGATGTCGCACGTCGCGGCCGCGAAACCACATGCCAGTGCGTTGCCCTTGCCCGCGCGGGTCTGCGGAATGATCACCGCATCGGGCCAGAGCCTGCGCGCCACATCCATGGTGTCGTCGACCGAGTTCCCGTCGACGACGACGATCTCATCGACCGTGGGCATACGTTCGGCGACGTACGGCAGGTTCAGCGCCTCGTTGCGAGCGGGAATCACCACCGTCACGGTCGGCTCCCGCGACGCTTCCGAGCCGTCGCCATCAGGCGTTCCCGGCTCGAATTCGTGTTCAAACTCGGTCATTTCGTCGTCTACCGCGCGCGGAGTCTCCCCGTTGAACGTGTCGGTCACCGATCTCCCCTTCGTATGAGGTCGTGGTCGTCATCGCGGTATCGGCACCAGACCGCATTCCGGTCTCCCGGCTCGCCCAACCGTACTAGATAAGGGTAGGCTTACGAAACCTGAAGAGGAAGATAGTCGGTGCGACCGTGCTCACTGTGGCCACCCGATCCTCCGACCGGACTACATGAGGCTGAACAGGGGAGAATTGTGAGAACGTCTGCCGCAGGGCACCATTCGACTCGAACTCAGGTCGCGATCATCGGCGCAGGCCCCGCGGGGCTCACGCTGGCGCACATGCTCGCCGGCCAGGGGATCGACGCCGTGGTGCTCGAACGTCAGACCGAGGACCACGTTCGCTCGCGTGTGCGTGCAGGTGTCATCGAGAATTCGACCGTCGACGTTCTCACCGAACTCGGGGTAGCCGAACGGCTCCATCGTGAGGCGTTGGTACACAAGGGGTTCTATATCCGCCTCGATCGCACCACGCACCACCTCGACTTCCATCGACTGTCGTCGCGCAACGCCTACGTCTATGGGCAGGCCGAGATCGTCGCCGACCTCATCGACGGACTCCGTGAGATCGGACGCGAACCCCTCTTCTCTGCCGCCGACGACGTATCCATACACGATTTCGAGGGCAGCGCACCGTCGGTCGAGTTCACCGTCGACGGTGTCCGGCACCACGTCGACGCCGACGTGATCGCGGCGTGCGACGGCTTCCACGGCGTCGGGCGCGCGACGATGGCGCCGTACGTCGAAACCCTTGAACGCACGTATCCGTTTGCCTGGCTGGGCATTCTGGCGCACTCCACACCGGTCACCGAGGAGGGCATGTACTGCGCCCACCCGGACGGACTGTCGGTCCACAGCATGCGTGGACCACACTTGAGCCGACAGTATCTCCAGGTCCCCGCCGATACCCGCCTCTCGGACTGGAGCGACGAGGCGATCTGGACCGAGCTCGCCCGACGTAGCGCCAGTGACGATCATCCGCCGCTGGAAACCGGCGAGATCATCGATCGCAGCCTGGCACCCCTGCGCAGTGTGGTGACGCAGCCCATGCAGCTCGGTTCGTTGTTCCTGCTCGGCGACGCCGCACACATCGTTCCTCCGACGGGCGCAAAGGGACTCAATCTCGCCGTCTCGGACGCGTGTGTCCTCTCCCACGCCCTCGGCGCGTTCTACGCCACGGGAAAGCGTGAAGAGCTCGACGCCTACACCGCCCGCGCGCTTCCCAGAATCTGGCAGGCGCAATCGTTCTCGTGGAACCTCACGTCCCTTCTGCACCGCTTCTCCGACGATCCGTTCGACTGGGAGCTGCGTCGCGCACGCCTACAGCGATGGGTGTCGTCCGAGGACGAGCAGCGCGCGCTGGGCGAGGTCTACCTCGGGCTTCCGTTCCCCACTCCGTGGAATTTCACATGAACAAGGTCGTCGCGAGCCGCGACGGGTTCGTCGAGTTTGATCCCGAACAGGTTGCGCAGCAACGTCATCGAATCTCGCATGGTCACCGGCTCGGACACCCGGGTTCCGTCAGAGCTGGTGGTCACCAGGCGGTAGCCCGTTTCCCCGCGTCGCGACGTGAGGGTGTAGCGACTCCCGCCGTCGTCGCGGGTACAGATCACCGACCCAGTAAAGCGCGACGACGCGTCGGTACTGTGCCAGCGCGCCATACCGGCGAACTCGCCGAGTTCACGTGGTACGCCGTCGAGCACGTATCCACCGCCGCCACTGGCGATCTTCCAGGGTGCCCGGGTCGTCGAGATCAACCCGCGCGGTGACCATCTCGCCACCGAAGCCCACGTCGACGAGGTGGCGCGCGGACCCCGACCCGACCACGATCGCCATGTGCCCCAACGGCAGTCCGAGTCCCGCCTCGGTGCGTACCTGCGCACCGATGGGTTGCGCCTGCACCCCGAGCTCACGAAGCGCCAAGAGCAGAACGCCGTTGAGCTCGTAGCAGATCCCTCCGCGACGACCGGTGATCAGCTTGTCGACGATCGCCCCCGGAGAGACGTCGACGACGAGTCCGCGATGAATGTCGAGGTTCTCGAACGGTATTGCCCGATGCTGCGCACAGGCGAGGGAATCGACCGCAGCGACATCGAGCTCGGCGGTGTCGTGGTCGGCGAGCAACGAGGGCCGCTCACCGATACCGATGCGCGCCAGGTAGGCGTCCGTCGGAAATCTCACACTCAGCTTGGTCACAGCAGAAAGGATAGGCTACCCTCAGCTTGATCAACGGGGGTGGTCCACCACTCGCTACGTGATCTGTCATCAGGATCGGAGTTCGGAGCATGCACGACCGCCACGGCGACAGACGGGAAACCCTGTCCGGCAGAGCCCTTCGCATGGCACGTCTGTTCTCGTCGCCTTCGCGACGCGCGCTGGTCGTGCCGATCGACCATTCGGTGACGATCGGCCCGCTCGGACGCGCAGACCACGCCGATACGACCGCAGCGATGCTCGCGGACGCCGGCGCCGATGCGCTCATCGTCCACAAGGGCAGAGCGAAAACCATCGATCCGCGCCGGTTCACCGCTCTCGGCCTGATCGTGCACCTCTCGGCCGGGACGAGCCTCGCACAGGACTCCACCGGCAAGGTGCTCGTGGGTTCGGTCGACGAGTGCCTCGGACTCGGCGCCGACGCGGTGAGCGTTCACGTGAACGTCTCCTCGGATACCGAACCCGAACAACTCGCCGACCTCGGTCGGGTCGCCCGCGAATGCGATCGCCTCGGAATGCCGCTGCTGGCAATGATGTACGCGCGCGGAGCGACCACCTCACCGGCTTCGACGTCGGCGCAGACTTTGGCACACCTGGCCGCGATCGCGACCGACCTCGGAGCCGACATCGTCAAACTCGACTACGCGGGCAGCACCGAGGCCATGGATCAGGTCGTCGACTCATGCCCGCTACCCATCCTCGTCGCGGGCGGCCCCTCCGCCGCGTCCGACGACGCAGCCGTCGAACTCGGCTGCCGCGTCGCACAATCCCGCGTTGCAGGTCTCAGTTTCGGACGTCAGATCTTCGACGCCGACGACCCGGCGCAGGTGGCGGGCGCACTTGCCGCCCACCTTCACGACCACGATCCCCGCGCGCTCGCGTTGGCCTGATCGCGAACCAGCCCCTCCCCCTTCACCATCGAGGTAGATTCACATGAGCAACAGCACTGACATCGTGACCGACGACATCACACCCCTCGGCGTCGATCGCGACAGTTCGTCGACCACTGCAGCGCAGTCGGATTCCGGCCGTGAGCATTTCGCCTGGGTCGACCTACGCACAGTTCCCGCGGGCACCGTCGACGCCATGGTGCAGGCGGCCATTCATCAGCGCATCGACGGCATCATCTCCGCCGACATCGACCTCCTCGACGGCCTGCCGCCCACCGTGCGTCGGATCTACGCACCGGGCCACTCGAATGATGAGATCTCAGAAGGCCAGATCTCGGCCGACATCGTGTTGGTTGCCCACGGCGACTCCGAAGAAGCCGCTCCGGGTGCGGAAACCGCTGTGCACGTTGTCGTTTCCGACGCAGATACGCTGCGCGACGCCTGTGAGACCGTGCGGCGCGCTCCCTGGACACTGCTGACCTTCACCGACCCCACCAAGATCCCCCTCGAGATCGTGATCGCAGCGGCGGAGAACTCCGGCGGCCGCACCGTGACCGTCGTCAACGACATCGAGGACGCCGAGATCGTGAAGCTGGTGCTCGAACACGGCTCCGACGGGCTGCTGCTCGCCCCGCAGAGCGTCGACGACATCGCAACGCTCGCCGACGTCATCCGCCCGTCTGCCGACCGCATCGAACTCACCGAGCTGACCGTCACCAAGGTCGAGCACATCGGCATGGGCGAACGTGCATGCATCGACACCTGCTCGCTGCTCGCACAGGACGAGGGATGTCTGATCGGTTCGTTCTCGACCGGAATGTTTCTGTCCTGCAGCGAAACCCACCCGCTGCCGTACATGCCGACCCGTCCGTTCCGGTGGAACGCCGGTGCCGTGCACTCCTACGTTCTCGTGCCCGACAACCGCACGCGCTACGTCAGCGAACTCGCTGCCGGACAGCCGATCCTCGCGGTGCGCAGCAACGGTGACGTCCGCGAGGTGCGCATTGGGAGAGTCAAGATCGAGCGCCGCCCGCTGATCTCGGTCAGCGCGACCGCACCCGACGGCCGCACCATCAACGTGATCGCACAGGACGACTGGCATGTGCGCCTCCTCGGCCCCGGCGGATCGGTGAACAACGTGACCGACCTGGTGCCCGGCGATCGCCTTCTCGGTTACGCGCCTACCGAATCACGTCACGTCGGATTGCCGATCACCGAGTTCTGTGACGAACGATGAGTGGCCCCGACGTCCTGTGGTACATCAACCCCACCGACGGCGACGTCCCGTGGGAGCCCGAACACCGCTTTGCCCCGACGTTCGACGCACTCCGGCAGCAGGCCCGCACCCTTGACCGGCTCGGCTTCTACGGCGCGCTGACCACTGCGCGCGAGGCGATTTCACTCGTCGGCGACACCGAACAGCTTCGCTTCCTCATTCCCGAGTACCCCGGCGTCAAGCCTCCGGTGCTGATGGCCGAGGAAGCCCAGGTGTTCGACCAGTACTCCGGCGGTAGGTTGATCTACAACCAGGTCAACGGCGCCGATCCGGTCTTGCACCGGTACGGCAGGTTCGAGTCGAAGGCCGACCGCTACCGGATGTCGGCCGAGTTCTGGACCCAGGTCAAGCGTCTCTATCTCGACGACACCGAGGCGTTCCAGGGCGAATTCTTCTCGTACGGACCGCGATACAAGCCCGCAATCCCCGGCACCCGGCAACCGGGAGGCGTTCAGGTCTGGGGCACCGGTGCGTCAACCGAGGGCATCGCGCACGCGGCGGAGGTCCTCGACGTCTACCTGTCGTTCATGTCGGAACCCAGCTCTCTCACAACGCTTTTCGACCGCGTCCGGACGGCCGCAGCCGAGCGGGGCCGATCGCTACGTTTCGGTGTGCTCGCGAGCGTGATCGTCCGCGAGACCGAAGAACAAGCGTGGGAACGCTTCTCCGAACAGCTCGCGCACACTCGACCGGAGACGGTTCTGGCCACCGCCGATCGCAATCTGCGCAGCTTCGGCTACCCGGGTCTCGACGGGATCACCAGCGAGAACCCGCAGGTTCAAGGCCGGATCGACGCTCTGCGCGCGGGCCGGATTCCGGGCAGGGAACTGCTGGAGTTCGCACCGAACATGGCTGCGGGACTGACGACGTGGACCGCCGCGGAGCCACCGTTCGACATCGCGGGCAAGGGCACCGGCACCTACTTCGTCGGCAGCGCCGAGAATGTGGCGGCGGCGATGTCGTCGGTCGCGGAGCGCGCGGGCATCGACATCTGGATTCTGTCGGGGTGGCCGCTGGCCCGCGAGGCCGAGATCACCGCAGAGCTCTTGCTGCCGCTACTGGCGACCGACCGCAGCACGCGACTGGTCGACGCCGCTTCTGCCCGGTGACCACCACGCAGAAGCGGGGCCTCACCCCTCGACGCCTGAACCTCTTCCGCGACGACAACACCGGCGTCGGGATCAACATCGTCGCGGTGATGACGTCCAGTGTCGCCACCGGCGCACTGGGTTTCGTGTTCTGGACGATCGCGGCGCGCGGATACTCGACGGCGGAGGTCGGCAGGGCGTCGGCCATCATCACCTCCGCGACGTTGATGGCGACCCTGTCGAATCTGAGTCTCGGCAGTCTGTACGAACGGTTCCTTCCGATCGCCGGGTCCAAGGCGCACCGCCTGATCACGATCGGCCGCTCCGTCATCATCGTGACAGCAGTGCTGTTCGGACTCGGCTTCGTCGTACTCGGCCCTCGCGACGCGTTGTTCACCTCGTCGGCGGAACCGTGGCTGTACCCCGTCATCGTTGCGGTACTCGGCGTTTTCGCCGTGCAGGACCAGTTGCTGATCGGCCTCGGCCGCTCGCGCACCGTCGCGCTCAAGAACGTCACGCAATCAACAATCAAGCTGATACTCGTCGCGCTGCTGATCCCATTCGCGTCGGGTTCAGCCATCGTCGCCGCCTGGGTGATCCCCGCCGCTGTCATCGCATGCTGGATCGGAGTGAGCGCCGTACGCCCTACCGCGCGCGCGATGACGGGCCCCGGAACGCTTCCCGGGCGCGGTGAGATCGCACACTTCTACGCAGGCTCGCTCGCGATGACAGCGGTGGGAGTGGTTGTGCCGCTCGTTGTTCCACTGGTCATCGTGGCTCAGCTGGGCACCGAGATGAACGCGTACTTCTCGGTCTGCTGGCTGGTCATCAGCACGGCGGCCATCCTGCTCAACGCCACCTGCGCGCCGTTCGTGTCGGCCTCGGCGGAGCCCGACGTCGATTTGCGGGCAACCACACTGCGTTTCATCGCACTGTGTGGCGGCGCGGCAGTCGTCGGTTGCCTACTGCTGATCGCGCTGGCACCGTGGATTCTCTCGATCATGGGCCCGCAGTACGCCCGTGAGGGGACAGATCTCATCCGCCTGATGGCGCTGACCCTGCCGACTGTGGCGTTCGTGGTGATCTACGGCGGCCTCGCGCGGGTACAGCGCAAGCTGAAACTCGCTGTGGCGACACAGATCGTCTTCGGCGTGGTCGTCGTCTGCGGTATCGCCGCGGCGGCCGATCGATGGGGCATCATCGGCGTCGCCTACGTCTACCTGGTGGCCGACGTCGCCGTCGTGCTCTTCCTCCTCGTACCCGGTATCCGACTGATCCGCCAAGCCCTCGATCCGAAGACCACACTCGCATCGTTCACCGGAGCCGTCAGATGACCACTTCTACCGACGCCACCCCCGACGACACTGCCCCCGGTGACCCCGCCGAGGTTCACTCGGTGCGCACCGCGATCATCGCAGGCGCACAACGCTTCACCGACCGTCCGGCCATCCGTATGGCGGGGCAGAGCCTGACGTACGGCCAACTCGTCGAGCGAGCCACGTCGGCCGCGGCGTCGATCACCGCACGTGCCGGTGGATCGTCGAATCCGGTTGTCGTGCAGGTGTGGTTGTCGCCCGACGCGGTCGCGCTGGTTCTCGGCGTGTTTCTCTCCGGACATCCGATCGTCGCCCTGGACCCGCACCTGCCGGCCGAACGTGTCTCGACGATCCTCGCCGAGTTGAAGACGCACGGACGCCCTGCCGATGTCATGATCGCCGACGCCGCGCACCTCGACGCCGCTCGCGCCGTCGCTGCCGCCCACGGTCTTCCGGTGACCGACCTCGCCGCGATCACGACCCAGGGCGCCGCAGGCGGCGGAACAACCACGGGTCTCGACAACCCCGATGACCTCACGAGCATCCAGTTCACATCCGGCTCGACGGGCACTCCCAAGGGCGTGCTGCACCCGAATGGCATGTGGCTCTGCGATTCCGAGCTGATGCGCACCGGATTCTCGATCACCCCGGGACGTCGCGTCGCGCTGTGTCTTCCGATCAGCTTCGGTGCCGGACTCAACGTCTTGATCGGATCGCTGATCAACGGTGCCGACATCACCGCCGTCGACCCGCGTGACCGCACCGCAGGCGCGATACTCGACGCACTCGCCGAGTGCGCCGCAGAGATCACCTTTCTCACTCCGGCACTGCTGCGTGCGCTGACGAGCTCGCGCGAGTCGACCGGCCACCCGGCGTGGGCATCGTTGCGCCGCATCATCACCACCGGCGAGGCACTGACGTCCGACGTCGCGCTGGCCGCGCTGTCACACGCTCCCGAGGCAACGGTGACGAACTGGGTGGGATCGTCGGAGACGTCGGCGCTGGCCTACTTCGATCTCCGCGCGGGAGAACACGTATCCCCCGGTGCGCTTCCCGCAGGTGTTCTCGCCCCGCACAAGTCGGTCACCATCGCCGACGACGGTCGCGTCGTCGTGTCGTCGCGCCACCTCGCACTCGGATACCTCGATCCGGCCGCCGACGAGGGCCGCTTCTCCCGCGACACCGACGGCGTGCTCAGCTTCCGCACCGGCGACCGCGGAACCTGGGACGGCACCACGCTCATTCTCACCGGCCGCATCGACGACGCCGTGAAGATCAGGGGCTATCTGGTCGAACCCGCGGAGGTGCACCGCGCGATCATGTCCGACGGCGACCTCGCCGAAGCCGCGGTCATCGCACGGTCGGAGCCCGATTCCGGCCGCACCGAACTGCTCGCCTACGTCGCGCCTGTCCCCGGGGGCCGCACCCCTCCGGCAGCCGAGATCCGCACGAGGCTGCGAGAACGACTGCCCGAGTGGATGATTCCCGCACACGTCGTCGAACTCGCTGCCCTCCCGAGAACTGCGCGCGGCAAGATCGACCGAGCCGCACTGCCCGCACCGACCCGACACATCGACCCACCCGTCGGCGACCTCGAGACATCGGTGGCGGAGATCTGGGCCGAGGCCCTCGGACTCGACGAGGTCGGACGTGACGAGAACATCTACGCACTCGGCGCCGACTCGCTGACGGTCGCCCAGATTCTCGTCGGCCTCACCCGACGTCTCGGCGTTGCACTCACCCAGGCCGACGCCGCGTCGGCACCGACCGTCGCGACGATGGCGCACACGCTCGACGCACGCCTACGACCAGATTCGGTTGCCAGTAAGGGTGATTCACTCGCTCCGACGACGGTGCCGCTGCGTAGCGGCAACGGGCAGACGGTGTTCTGCTTCGCGGGAGCTGGCGCGTCGGCGCTGGTGTTTGTCGCGCTCGCCGACCACCTCGCCCGCGACGAACGGATCGGATCGATCTACGGATTCCAACCGCACGGCCTGGAGAATCGCGGATTCCCCGACTGGACTGTCGGGATGGCTGCACGCAGGCATCTGCGCGATCTGCGTCGCCTTCAACCGAGCGGACCCTATGTGCTGCTTGGTCATTCACTGGGTGGATTGATCGCGCTCGAGGTCGCTCGTCGACTCCTCCGTGCGGGCGAGCAGGTCGCGCTCGTCATGACACTCGACACCTTCGTCCCCCAGCAGACAGCTCGTGCTGTCGGCTCGACGGCGCAGACTCCCGCGACCGCCGAGAGCGACCAGCGTCCCCAACTGTCGGGCGTGCGATTGTCTCGATCACAGTTGTGGCGCAACCGAATCCAGTTGCTACGTGCCGGATTTTTGACCGATCAGCCCGTCGAGTCGGCACGTGCCATGGAGCAGGTCGGTTGGCGCGTCGGCCGATTCCACCGCCCCGCGCCGTATCACGGCCGAGTGCTTGTGGTACTCGGCGCGGACAACAACCACGACGAGCGGGTCTGGACCGATCAGCTCACCCCGGGCGACATCACGATCACCCGGGTTCAGGCCGATCACATGTCGATTGTGCGCGAGCCGCACATCACCGAGGTGGTGGGGCACTTCCTCGACGCGCTGCCCTGACAGATCACCTGTGCCGCAGCATATTCGCGTAGCGCTGCGGCGCGGTCAGCATCGCGACGGCGAAGACGGCAGAGCGTATCTCGCCCGTGGCGAGCAGCGGCAGCACATCCCGACGCGACACGCGAGCACGGGCGATGCGCAGCAGTTCGTCTGTCACCGGGCCTGCGCCACCGTCGTGCTCTGCGCGCATCGCCATGTGCGCCGCGGGGATCAGAACCTCGCGGTACACGAAAGATCGTGCAGTCGAACGCCATTGCCTCGTGTCGGGAACGGTGTCGAGCATCTCGAGCACCTCGTCACCCATCTCGAAGATCGCGCGTGTGTCGGACGTGACGCGGTGCGATACCGAATCGTCGCGAAGTCGGTACCGGTACAACGCCTCTGGCACCGTCGCCACCGTGCGCGAGTCCAGCGCCACCCGCGCGATGGCCGATAGATCCTCGTACGCCCGACGTGTGCCCCACGGATCGTCGCCGAGAACGTCACGGCGGAACAGCTTTCCGCTGGCGTACGACCGCGCCTTGCTGCGCAACAAGAGGCCTGCGTACTCGTCGCCCGTGAGTGCGCCGGCCGACAGCACCGGAGTGAGCGCCCCCGTCGGCACCCCGATCTCGTCGACGAATCGTGTTGTGCACGTGGCGAAATCCGCGTCGTTGCGGAGTAGTTCGTCGAGCATTCTGGTCGTGAACGCCGCGTCGGCGATGTCGTCGCTGTCGAAGAACCAGATGACGTTTCCCGACGCCGCCGCGAGTCCCGCGTTGCGTGCAGGCCCGACGCCACTGTTCTGTGGCATACGCACGACCCGATACGCGACCTCGCCTGCCGCGAGCACCTTTTCGGCTCGTTCGATGGAATCGTCACCCCCGCGATCGTCGACGAGCACGATCTCGTCGACCGGAGCCTGCTGGTTGAGTACCGAGCGCACACAGGCCTCGATGTAGGCGGCGCTGCGATAGACCGGCACGACAACAGACACCGACACGTCGTGCATCGTCAGTCGGGTCCGGCTTGTGGCGGATTGATACATCGCGAGATGCGCTCCCCTCAGAATCACTCCGCGTAAGGGTAGCCTAACAGTGATACCGTGCGCCTGTCGGGCACCGTCGCGGACGAGGTCAGGGCCTGACCGTGGCGATCACGCCGTCGTGGTCGGAACCCGGTAGCTCGACTCGACGGAAGCTCGTCGGCACCGGACCTCCGCGCGTCATCACCCGATCGAGAGCGAGCACCGGCGGGAAGTGCCTGTTGGCGGGATACGTTGCGACGATCCCCGCCCCGAGGTGATCGGCGGCATCGACGAGTCCCGGCGGAGTGGCGAGCAACCTCCGAAAGCGCGCGTGGTCGTAGGTCGAGTTGAAGTCGGCGCCGAGGATCAGCGGGAGTCGCTCCTCACCCAGCGTCGACGACAGCAGATCGACCTCGTACGCCCACCGCCACGCGGGCTCCGGCCACGGCGGAATGGGATGCAGTGCGTATATGGCTCGACGCCCGACACCGGGCAGGTCGACGACGGCCCGCAGATTGGCCATCGCCATCTTGCCGATCCGGAATTCGTCGGTCAACGGGTAGCGCGAGTAGATTCCGGCGCCGCCCCCGCCCCGTCTCGGAACCCCGAACCGATACGGCAGAGCACCGGCGATTCCGGCGGCGTCGAGCTTGCCGATCGCGTCGTCGGTGAGTTCGACGACGGTCGCGATGTCGACGCGATTGTCGCGGATCTCCCGCACCACCGACGCGGCGTCGGCCTGTCCGAGGTAGATGTTCGCCTGCAGGACCGTGATGTCCGACGCTGCGCGCGCCTCGTCGGTTCCGATGAAAAGTGGTACCTGCGTACCGATCCCGATGGCGACGACGACTGCAGCGACGATCGCACACATCCACGCCCTCGATGCGAGCAACACGACCAGGCCGACAATGCCGATCACGATCAAGACCGGAGTACCCGCGGCCAACCGTGCCCAGGTGTTGCTGACGAACGGAACAGCGTGCGCGACCACCCCGAGCAGACCGACCGCGGCCAGCAGGCAACCGGTGATCGTCAGCGCCAGGCGCAGTCGACTCGACCCTGCCGTTTCCGAGTCAGCCGTACGCGACGTCGACGGCGTATCGGGCAAACCCGAGCCTCTCGTAGGTGTGTAGTGCCGCGGTGTTGTCGCCTTCGACGTAGAGCATCACCGTCCCGATCCGACGGTCGGCAAAGTAGTGAAGCCCGGCCAGCGTGAGCATGCGGCCGAGGCCGCGGCCCTGAGCCGCCGGGTCGACCCCGACGATGTAGACCTCGCCGAGACCGGCGTCCTGCTGCTTGGTCCAGTGGAAGCCGAGCAGCGTCGTCGGGTCGTCGACGTCGTAGGCGAGGAACAGTCCGGCCGGGTCGAACCACTCGGACGATGTCCGTTCGGTGATCTGTGCCGACGACCATCCGCCCTGCTCCGGGTGCCACGCGAACGCGGCGTTGTTGACCCGCAGGATCTCCGCGTCGTCGGCGGGCCCGGCGTAGGTGCGCAGCTCGATCGACGGGTCGACGACCAGCGGTGGTAGATCAGACCCGTCGGCTGCGACGTCGCGGCGTAGTTGCAGCAGCTCCCGCTGCTTGTGCAGACCCATGCTCGCCGCGAGCGCCTGCGCGCCGGGCAGATCGCCGTGCGCCCAGGCCCGCGGCGTCGGGCCGTCGGGATTCGAGACAGCACGCGCGTCGTCGAATGCGACGTCGAACAGTGCCTTGCCGTGCCCGCGGCGTCGTAGTGCCGGGTCGACGACTCCCTCGATCATCGAGGGCTCCCCGTCGCGGCCGGGTGTGATGTTGGCGTAGCCGGCCGTCGAGACGACGTGACGCACGCCCGATTCCGCGTGAGATCCGGCGGCGTCGTCGATGGACAGGACGGCCTGCTCGGACAGCGGGGCGACTCCGTCGGCGCTGGTCGCGTCGGCCACCAGGCGGCGGGCGTGTGTAACACCGGCGGCGTCGAGTCGATCGGTGACGATCGGAGTGTCTCCGATCGCGTCAGCTTCCGCTGGCACTGAACTCCTCACCGATTCCCGAGGTGTCGAACGAGTCGCTCGCAGACGTGGCGTCCTCGTTCACGTCCCCGTCATCGAGGTCGTCATCGAGATCTGCACCGTCAGCAATATCGCCGCCGGCAATGTCGTCATCGGAAATGTCATCGTCGGAAATGTCATCGTCGACCGGGTAGTCGCTGGCAGCTCCTGAGCCGGCACCGCGACCGCGCGTGGGACGTACGGCCTTGTATCCGACGTTGCGCACGGTCCCGATGAGCGACTCGTGCTCGCTGCCGAGTTTGGCGCGCAGGCGCCGGACGTGGACGTCGACGGTCCGCGTGCCGCCGAAGAAGTCGTAACCCCACACCTCTTGCAGCAGTTGCGCGCGGGTGAATACCCTGCCCGCGTTCTGCGCCAGGTACTTGAGGAGTTCGAACTCCTTGTAGGTCAGGTCGAGCGGGCGCCCCCGCAGTCGAGCGGTGTACGTGCCCTCATCGATCACGAGTTCGCCAAGCGTGACCTTGCCCGACGCTTCTTCGGTGCCCACCCCGCGGGTGCGAACGACGAGGAGTCGAAGCCGCGCGTCGAGTTCGGCGGGTCCGGTCGCCGGAAGGAGGAATTCGTCGAGACCCCAGTCGGCGTTGACGGCGACGAGCCCGCCTTCGGTCAATACCGCCGCGACCGGAACGGCAGAGCCGGTGCTGCCGAGCAATCTGCACAATCCGCGTGCTGCGGCGAGGTCGGTTCTGGCGTCGACGATGGCGATATCAGCGTTACTGGCCTCCATCAGCGACGACACCTCGGTGGGTGCCACACGGACCGTGTGCGCGAGCAGCGACAGGGATGGCAGCACCGCCTCCGGACTCGGATCGGCTGTCAATAACAAGAGATCCACGTGATACTCCGATCTCGTCTTCCCGCCCTGAACTCCACCACTACTACTGCGACCGCCGGGCAGAAGTTCGCCGGGACGTCAGCATCACACACGAACGAACCTCATTGTTTACGTCGGCTTACCACCATGTGCGCGATAGATGACAGAATAGCGCCAATGTCGCGTTCTGCTGTTAACAAGGCAGCCGACGGGGGCGGCGCAACTGCGTCGGGCAGCCACGAGCACGGCACATTCCGCGCCCGTCGCGCACTCATCGTCGGCGTCTGTGTCGTCGTCGTGCTGCTGGTCGTGGCGTTTCTCGCCGACCTCGGCGCGGCCGCGCGTGGCGAGTACCGCTTGTCGCGATCGTTGCAGGCCTCGCCGCAGATCAGCTTCGATCCCGAGGTCACGCTCAGCGGATTCCCCTACGTGTCACATGCCGCGCGTGGCGAGTTCTCCGGCGCGACCATCACCGCGCGCGGCGTCGCGGTGGCCGGTTGCCACATCCGACGCGGATGTACCGCAGAACTCGGCGCCCGCCTGGGGACACTGTCTGTGCCCGATGGGTGGAATATCGGGCCGTCGGACACCATGCACGCAGAGTCGGTCGACGCGTATACGCGGCTGGACTCGGTGAATCTCGGCCGATTCCTGGCAATCCTCGACCTCACGGTGAACACACCCGCCCCCGAGGGCGAGGCGGGCGGCGGTGGCCCACAGGATGGCCTGCTGCACCGATCGTCCGGGGTGCTGCTCACCGGAACCGTCGCATTGCCCCCGTCGGACAGTCCTCTGCCCTCCGCAGGCGGCGAGAGCACTCCCGTCCCCGCTGACACCCCGTCGGCGTCGGAATATCGGGGTCGTAAAGCAAAGGTGAGCGTCAGCGTCGACCTCTCCATCCGCGACGGACGGCTACACCTACAGGCCACCGACTTCTACGACGGCCCGGAAGAACACGAGAGCGCTCCCGAACTCGACGGCGCCGACAACGCGGCGCTGCGCGCCCAAGTGCTGCAACGATTTTCGACGACGCTGCCTCCCCTCCCCCTCCCGTGGGGAATCACTGCCACGGGTGCGCGCAGCGAGGGAAGCGACGTACTCCTCGTCGCCGACACCGGTCCGCGCGATCTTCGCCCGAGCGACTTCTGACACCGGCCGGCATTGTGCGCGTGAGCGCAACTCGCCACCGCGCGCGAGCGCAACTCGACCACCGAGTCGGAATCATGGGGGCCGCTATTGAAGCGTCGTGGGGTGGCTGTTGTACCCTCGTGGGCATGCAACTGCGCCGTGAGCTTCTGCTCACCCGTCGGCGGGCGATCGACTTTTGTCGCGTCGCCGACTGTTGCTGTCTCTAGTCCGGTGATCGCGCCACCTCGGCACGCTCACCACAGGTGACGGCCGGTGTGTGCAGTGTGCGCGCTCGTGACATCGCAAGTCCGCATCTCGTCAGATGCCGCCGTCATCGTTCGACCGTCATTCGACCGACGTCCGGCCCGTTCTCATCACTCCGGTGACCGGACACACTCACCGAGAAATCCCACCTCTGGAAGGAACCAGACATGGCACGTTCCGACGTCCTGGTCAGCGCCGATTGGGCTGAGCAGAACCTGAACAACGACAAGGTCGTCTTCGTCGAGGTCGACGAGGACACCAGCGCTTACGACGGCGGCCACATCGAAGGCGCCGTCAAGCTCGACTGGAAGACCGATCTGCAGGATCCGGTCCGTCGCGACTTCGTCGACCGCGAGCAGTTCTCCGCGCTGCTCAGCGAGCGCGGCATCTCCAACGACGACACCGTCGTCCTCTACGGCGGCAACAACAACTGGTTCGCCGCTTACGCGTACTGGTACTTCAAGCTCTACGGCCACCAGGACGTCAAGCTGCTCGACGGTGGACGCAAGAAGTGGGAGCTCGACGGCCGCCCGCTGTCGACCGACGCTGTCTCGCGCCCCGCGACCGAGTACAAGGCCGCCGATCCCGACAACTCGATCCGCGCCTTCCGCGACGAGGTCGTCGACGCCATCGGCGTGAAGAACCTCGTCGACGTGCGTAGCCCTGACGAGTTTTCCGGCAAGATCCTGGCTCCCGCGCACCTCCCGCAGGAGCAGAGCCAGCGTCCCGGCCACATCCCCGGCGCCATCAACGTGCCGTGGAGCAAGGCTGCCAACGAAGACGGCACCTTCAAGTCCGACGACGACCTCGCCGAGCTGTACAAGGAAGCGGGCCTCGACGGCTCGAAGGAGACCATCGCGTACTGCCGTATCGGTGAGCGCTCGAGCCACACCTGGTTCGTGCTGCAGGAGCTGCTCGGACAGACGAATGTGAAGAACTACGACGGCAGCTGGACCGAATACGGTTCGCTGGTCGGCGTTCCGGTTGAACTGGGAGAAGGAAAGTAAGTATGTGTGCTGCACCCAAGCAGGGACAGAAGTTGCCCGCGGGCGTCGACGTCGAGAAGGAGACCGTCCTGACCGGACAGGTCACCGACGCCTCCGGTAACCCGGTGGCGGGAGCGTTCGTGCGACTGCTCGACTCGACCGGTGAGTTCACCGCCGAGGTCGTCGCAAGCCCCACCGGCGATTTCCGCTTCTTCGCCGCCCCCGGCACCTGGACGCTGCGCGCCCTGTCGTCGGTCGGCAACGGCGACGTGACCGTCAGCCCCGAGGGCCCCGGCGTTCACGACAAGGACATCACCGTCTCGAAGTAGACAGAAGAGTCGCAATCTCGAAGTAGCGCAACGCTTTTGAGGCTGCTGATTCGCAGATCAGGCCCGGTCACCCGCAGGGTGGCCGGGCCTGTTTTTTCGGCGGATAGGTCGATGCGTACCGCGTGCAGTCGGGGCACCGGCTGAGCAGATCATGCCTGCAACCGATGACGTGTTCGAGGAAACTCTCCGCGTCCGCCAGCTGGGCGCGTTGTGAACGTATCCATCGGAGCTTCTGCTCGATCAGTTCCGTGCGACCTTCTTCGTCGCGGTGCAGCACCAGCCGGATGTCGGCAAGACTCATGCCGACGCTCTGGCAGGCCTGAACTATGCGGATGCGACGAATGTGCTCCTCCGTGTACAAACGGTGGCCCGACGCTTCGCGATCGGGTACGACCACACCGAGGTCGTGCCAGTGCCGTAGCACGTGGTCGTCGACGCCGACTCGCCTCGAAGCCTCTCCGATCTTCACTTTCCGCCCGACCTTCCGTCTTGACCTCAGGTCAACCTGAGGTTTTACCTTGTCGCCATGATGACACACGATTCTCTGCCACCCGCTTCGATCGTCACCGTGAACGGAACCTCCATCGCGACAAGGACTCTCGAGCCCCCAACGGCCTCGGCGGGCGACATCGTGCTGTGCCACGGCACGCCATGGTCGTCACAGGTCTGGACCAGCGTTGCCACCGACTTGAGTCGCGACTACCGAGTATTTCTCTGGGATATGCCCGGCTATGGCGAGTCGGAGAAGAGCGCGGCAGTCACGACCGACTTGGCCGCGCAAGCCGTACGACTGGGCGCGCTCATCGAGTTGTGGGGACTGCAGCGGCCGCATGTCGTTGCGCACGACATCGGCGGCGCCGTCGCACTCCGCGCACATCTGCTCAACGGCGTCGAGTACGCAGACGTGTTCCTCTGGGACGTCGTCACCCTGGACCCGTGGGGTTCGCCCTTCTTCCGGCTGGTTGCCGAGAACGCACATGTCTTCGAGCAACTCCCGGCACATCTACATGCAGCACTGGTCAAGGAATACATTGCCGCAGCAGCCTTTCGGCCGTTATCCGACGAAGACGTCGAGGCGCTCGCCTCCCAGTGGCTCGGCCCCATCGGACAGGCGGCGTTCTACCGGCAGATCACAGCACTCAGCGCAGCGGACACCCGCCCTGTGGCGAATCGATTGGAAGCCACCCGCAGCCCGGTTCGTATCGGCTGGGGTCGGGATGATCCGTGGATACCGCTGCGGCAGGCCTATGAACTCCAGTCCAGATTCCCCGATCACCCCGAGGTTGTCGTCCTCGACGACGTCGGACACCTCACGCCCGTCGAAGACCCGTCTGCGGTGACGGCGGCCGTTCGCGCATGGCTTGCGCGGCAACCGGCCCCACCGCGCCGTCGCCGCGTGGGCCATGGTCGGGGCCGACCCCCATCATCGCCGTCGCGGCCCAGGGCGGACGCGACACGGCACAGTGATCCGACTCGACGGCGCGGGCGCCAAGCGACACAGCCGAGTGTGGTCGACCTCAGTGAACTACCGCCCGCGCATCGGAGTTAGAATCTAGCCGTGGTCATCTTCTTCGAAATCTTGCTGGTCCTCGCGGCCGTCCTGATCACCTGGTTTGCGCTGTACGTGCTCTACCGACTGGTCACAGACGAATCGTGACCTCCCCGGAGGACGCACAGCCCGACGACGCCGTCGCCGCCCGTAGATCAGGCGACGAGGCGATCAGCCAGGCCGATTCGCGCGCTGCCGAGTCAGGCAGCCGCGAACGCAACGTACCCGCGTGGGACGATCTCCCGCTCAAGCCCGATACCGCCAACCTGCGGCTCGGCGCGGACCTCCACCAGGGACTTCTCGCGTTACTACCGCTCGTCGGCGTCTGGCGTGGCGAGGGTGAGGGACACGATCCCGTCACGCACACCGACTACCACTTCGCCCAGCAGATCGTCGTCAGTCATGACGGGCAGAACTTCCTGAACTGGGAGTCGCGCTCCTGGGTCATCGACGAGGACGCCAACTTCCTGCGTCCCGACCAGCGTGAAACCGGCTACTGGCGCATCACCGAGGACGACTCCATCGAACTTCTCCTCGCCCACGCCGAGGGCTGGGTCGAGCTGTTCTACGGCCGGCCGCTGAACCAGACGTCGTGGAATCTCACCACCGACGCCGTTGTGCGCTCGGAGACGAGCGCCCCCGCGGGCAACGCCAAACGCCTCTACGGCATCGTTCCCGACGGCGACCTCGCCTACGTCGAAGAACGTGTCGATTCCGACGGCGACCTCACGCCCCGCCTTTCCGCCAAGCTGCGTCGTTTCGTCGGATAGTCAGACCGCGATGCTGCGGCAGCCGGCTGATCGTCGAACCGGCTGCCCATCACCCACGCAGTTGCGGCGGCGGACCGTCGAAGAAGAACTGGAGCGCGAGCGGGCCGTCGTCGATGATCTCTCCCATGAGGACCGGGCGCCCGCCTCGACGCTCGCCCTGCAGGATGTGGAACTCGCTGTCGGGCAGGATGCGCGACGAACCGCTCGGCAGATAGGTGAACAGGGCACCGTCGGTGCCGCAGAGACCTGAGGTCGACAGGATCGCCAGGTCGGCGAGGCCCTCGTTAAGCAAGACCAGGTGACCTGTGGTGGCACCAGCGATTCCGAGTCGGCTGTAGCCGAGGTTCTCGACAGTCCCGATGATCCAATTGGTCGGCCCGTCGTTGGTCCACTCCGGATCGTCGGCGGTGAGGTAGCGGCGACGCACTGCCGCAGTGCGATTCGACGATGCGTGCATACGCGTGTGGAGAGATCTGACCGCGCTGGTTGTTCTCATCATCGGCCTCCTGGCTGTCACGAATCACGGCTAACGAGTGCTTCTGACACGAAGTTCACTCCTCGGCATCGGCAGCCGCATGCGTAATCCACTACTCGTTGTCGGAATTGCCCGACAACCCGATGCAGCCGCACTACCTCAGATCGTGAAACACCCCGACGATGAAAGGCCCCCAGACACGGAACGACCCCCGCATCACCCGTCAGGGACGGGCACATCGGCCGGACGGCCGGATGCGGGGGTCGGGTGACCATCTGGTATTCGCCAACGAGCACAAGTGCCGGCGAAAGTGCCTAAGTCACAGGCGGTCCGCCGTTAGCGGATGGCCACCTCACGTGTCCGTATGTCATACAACTTCAGACCACCTCCTTTCTCGTGTACGACCGAACGTACGCCCGCCCCGAGGTGCTCGCAACGCCTTTTTCGATGCGCATACCGCGGTCGGATCTTCGGTGAGATTTTTTGTCAGACCTCGAATGTATGTTTGGTTCATGTCCTTGGAAACCACTCTCGACGCCGACGCAGCAGCGCCCGGCGCGTCGTCTGATGCCGGGCTCTTCGGCGCGCCGACGATGCCGCCGATCGTCGAGCAGATGTGCGAGGACGAGGAGCTGTCGAAGACCGATCTGGTCGAGATCATCGCGCACTGCGCGTCGGTGCGCGCCAGTGCCGATTATCGAATGCTGCAGGCTATCAGTCTGATTCACGAAGAGCACGAGGAAGACTACGGCTCAGAAATCGGCGAAGCGCACCCCGGTCCCGTTGCCTCTCCGGAGGATCTGCACGCGCTGACCACGCTCGCCAGATCCGGTGGTGACCCGCGCGCCCGGTTCGGTCCGGACGGACTCGAGCGCACCATCGCCGACGTCGGCGCGGTCCTCTCGGTCTCGCCCGCCAGGGCACGTGAGCTGATCACCGCCGGGCATGCCGTCCGCTATCGCCTGCCGCTCACCGGATCGGTGCTCGCGTGCGGACGTCTCGACCTGCCCCAGTTCCTCGTCGTCCTGTCACGCACCGCTCTGTGCGGACCCGACACCATCGCCGACGTCGACTCCCGAATCGCCTCGGCACTGCTGGCGCGCGACAAGATGTCGACGACACGACTCAAGGCACTCGTCGACAGCGTCGTCGCACAACTCGACCCTCCCGCGGTCAAGAGGCAGCGCGAGCTCGTCGACCACGACCGCGACGTGCAGGTACGGCCTGACCGGCACCAGCCGGGACAGTCCCGCATCAGCGGCACGCTGCCCATCGAGTCCGGTGTCATGATCAATGCCCGGCTCAACTCGATGGCCGACGCCGTCCACGACGCCGACCCGCGCACTCACGCACAACGTCGAGCCGACGCGCTCACCGCCTTCGCGCACGGCGAGAGCCACCTCACCTGTAGATGCGAGGCCTGCGCTGCGGCGGCCGAGGTCGCCGAGTCCGCCGGCGAACCGTCCCACGACCTGCCCGACCACGCCGCCGCACCGGCACCATTGGTCCCGCCTTCGCCGAGAGCGGTCATCCACGTCGTCGTCAACGAATCCACCATCAATGGCCACGACGACATGCCCGGATTCATCGACGGACACGGCGTCGTCGATGCGGAGACGATCCGAAAGCTACTCACGGACGCCGAGATCGACTTCCTGGATCCCGCGGCGATCAACGAGCGCGCCGCCTCATCGGCACTGCGGTACACGCCGAGCAAGAAGCTCGACGCCCTGATCCGCTCGGGCGAGCTGTGCTGCACATTCCCCGGGTGCAGCAACCCGGTATGGCGCGCCGACGTCGACCACGGCGAGGCTTTCAACCGCAGCAACCCGCAGGCCGGAGGCGCCACAGTTGCGGCAAACCTCAAGCCGCTGTGCAGGTTTCACCACAGGATCAAG
The DNA here is from genome assembly GCF_001665475.1 of Gordonia sp. 852002-51296_SCH5728562-b. Lineage (NCBI taxonomy): Bacteria > Bacillati > Actinomycetota > Actinomycetes > Mycobacteriales > Gordoniaceae > Gordonia > Gordonia sp. 852002-51296_SCH5728562-b. The sequence goes on from NZ_LZMI01000062.1 coordinate 107,680, forward strand.
ACCTTCGGCAACTGGCGCGACCTGCAGACCGTGATGGGGACAACTCTGTTCGTCTCCCCCACCGGGCACACCTTCGTCGGCAATGCGTTCACGGGCTTCAACCTCTTCCGAGGCTTGCACAGGCAGAAGCCACCCGATCACCCTGCCAATCGACGAATCAACGCCGCACACGACGCCAAGCGGCGTCGAGCAGAGCGTGCCGAAAAACGTTGGAACGACGAGAACCCGCCGCCCTACTGAGCACTCGCCTACCGGGCACTCGCCTACTGGCACTCGCCACACCTACTGGGAGCCGACCGGTTCCCATTCGATCCGCACGAAGTCAGCAGACTCCGCGCGGGGTGGCTGGTGCGTCACGACCACCACGGTCCGCTCGGGACCGAACATGCCTCCCACCGGCGTCAGCAGGCGGGCCAGCAACTGCTCTGCGTCCGCGGCGTCGAGGTGTTCGGTCGGCTCGTCGAGCAGCACCACCGGTGCCCGGTGCAGCAGTGCACGGGCAAGCAACAGTCGACGACGCTGCCCGCCGCTGATCGCCTCCGCCCCACCGGTCAGCACCGTGTCGAGGCCGTCGGGCAGACCTGCCACCCAGTCGCCGAGGCCGACGGTCGCCAGCGCCTCGCGCATCTCGTCGTCGGTCACGTCGCCACGGGCCACGCGCAGGTTCTCGCCGAGCGTCGTCGAAAAGGTGTGCGCTTCTTCGGCGAAATAACATGCGGCCGAGCGCAATGCGACCGGCGCACCGTCCTGAGCGGTCGCAGTCACCGAACCGGCACGCGGCTCGAGCAGACCGGCGATGGTCAGCAGCAGCGTCGACTTTCCTATGCCGCTCGGGCCGACAACGGCAAGCCGCGATCCCGGCGAAAGAACCTGGGAGATGCCCTCGTCTGGGCCGAGCGTCGGCGGTGTGCCGTCGGCCGTCGCGGGCCATCCCCACCTCAGTTGATCGAGCGTCATCGTCACCGGCCCTGCGTATACCGGCACGTCGATGTCGTCGGCGCTATCCGCAGAAACTTCGACCTGGGCACCTTCGGCACGGGCACCGTCGACCAGCGCCATCACGCGCGCCGCGCTCTGGCGGCTGCGCTCCAGTTGGATGCCCGCCTCGGTCAGCGGTGCCGTCGACTCGAATGCCGAGAGCGGCAACAGGATCAGCACGCCGAGGATCATCGGGGTCAGTCCGTGTCCGCTCGCGACGTCGGCGAGGGAGCCCGACGTCGACGAAGCCAGGTGGATACCGATCAAGCACGCGGCCAGCAGCGAGACCCCCAGCGAAAGCGGCGTGGCCGCGGCTGCCAGTGACTGAACGCGCACACCACGATCGGCAGCAACGATGGCGTCCTCGTCCGCGACACGGGCGTCGGCCAACACCGCGTCACGACGCCGTCCGACGATCAGCTCCGGCGCGTGCCAGAGCGCGGTGGACGCGGTGTCGGCGGCTCGCGTGCTCGCGGCGGCACTGTCGGCGATGGCGCGCGCCGACCCACGCGCCGCGAGCCACGGCGCAACGACACCGCTGACGATGAGCGCCACCGCCAACACGATTGCAGCCCAACCGGATACGAACGCCATGATGATGATTGCCGCGAGCGACGTGGTGAATCCGACGCCGATCGGGATCAGTCCACGGATCAGTGCGTTACCGAGTTCGTCGATGTCGTCGCCGGTGCGGGTCAGCAGATCGCCACGTCGCAATGTGACCGAGTACGCGGGCGAACCGGTGGCCAACGCCAGGTACAGCCGTTCCCGCGCTGTCGCCATACCGCCGAGCGCCAGATCATGTGTCGCCAGCCGCTCCAGGTAGCGGAACAGACCGCGCGAGATACCCAGCGCGCGTACCGCGGTGATCGCGACCGACAGAAACAACACAGGCGGCATCTGCCAGGCGCGCGTGATCAGCCACGCAGACAGCGCGGCCAAGCCCAACGCCGCCAGCGCACCGGCGACCCCGAGCAACAACGACCGCGCAACCGGCTTCCACCTCAGATCGAGGAAACCCAATGCACGCACAAGCGGATCGCTGCGCCAGCCGGTCTTGTTGTCAGCCAACGCCGATCACCTCCGGAAATTCGACGATGCTGTCGGCATAGGCACGCGCAACCGGACGATGCGCGACGACGACCACCGTGTCGCCTGCCCACGCACGCCGTGCGATCGCACCGAGCACCGACGCTTCCGACGCCGCGTCGAGATGAGCCGTCGGCTCGTCGAGCAACAACAGCGGCGCCGGTGACGCCAACGCCCGTGTCAACGCGAGGCGTTGACGCTGGCCCGCAGACAGACCGACACCGCCCGCTCCGAGTACGGTGTCGAGTCCATTCGGTAGGGATCGCACCACGTCGTCGAAACCTGTTGCCGTGGAGGCCGCTTCGAATGATTCCGGCGCCAACTGCCCGAAGAGTGCGAGATTCTCGGCGACGGTCCCCGGCACGATGACCGGTTGTTGCGGAAGCCAGATCACCTGCTCGTGGTACGCGGTCGGTTCGAGTTCTGCGACCGGGATCGAGCCGACCAGCACCGACCCGTCGTCGGGTGCGATCAGGCCGAGCATGGTCGCGACGGCCGTCGACTTACCGGCGCCGTTCGGGCCGGTGAACAACGTGAACTGTCCGGGTTCGATGGTGGTCGTCAGGCCGTAGGGCGCCCAGCCGTCACGCCCATGGACGCCGACGTCGAGAAGCCGGATCGGTTCTCCCGCAACGGTGCACGTGCGCGTTCGACGAGATGTCGACGGTGCAGTGACATCGCCGGAATCGATCAGCTCCAGCACCTCGTTCGCCGCGGCGACCCCATCGGCCGAATTGTGGAACTGCGCACCCACCTGACGTAGCGGCAGATACGCCTCGGGCGCGAGGATGAGTGCGAAGACACCGGCGTACAGGCTCATATCGCCGAACACCAGCCGCAATCCGATGCCCACCGCGACCAGAGCGACACACAGCGTCGCCAAGAACTCGAGCACACCACCGGAGAGAAACGCCACCCGCAGCCCGGACATGGTGCTGCGCTTGTGTTCTCGACCCAGCTCGGCGACGCGTTCCGCCGGCGCCTTTGCTCGATTGAGTGCACGCAACGTCGGCAGCCCTGCGATCAGGTCGAGGACTTGTGAATTCAGCGTGCTCATCGTCTTGAGCTTGCGCTCGGTACGATCCCGGGTCATCAGTCCGATGAGGATCATGAACAACGGGATGAGCGGCAGCGTGATGATGATGATCAACGCCGACGGCCAGTCGGCCAATCCGATCACGATCACGACGGTCGGGGTCACCAGCACCGTCACGATCAACGCGGGAACATATCCCGACAGATACGGCCCCAGAGCGTCGAGTCCGCGCAACAGGACCGTCGTCGCATGTTCCCTGCGTCGCACCAACTCTCGCGTCGGGGTGCGGTCGGGATCGGTCAACACACGCAGCGCTCGCGCACGCAGCTCCGCAATGGTCGACGCCGACGCACGGTGCGCGTACCGGTCATGCGCGTACGACATGATCACGCGGACTGCCAACGCGCAGGCCAGAATCCACAGATGCGTCGACTGCGCCGAGATCGACCTGCGTGCGGGGTCGACGATGATCTCCGACAGGATCGACGCCGTCATCGCCGCGGCGACAAGCATCGCGACAGTGGTGATCGACGCCGAGATCGCGGTCACCGCAACGTAGCGGCGGGTCGACGGCGAGTACTTGAGCAGGCGAGGATCGAGAGGCGGACCCCCGCGACGCTTGGCCCCCGAGGCCGGTGGGGCACCCCGGCTATCGGCCGGGGCGCCCACCGGGCTTACTCCCACGCCTTCAGCGACGACAACCCGATCGACTCTGGGATCTGGTCAACCGACAGGCGCTTGCGGAACACCCAGTACGTCCAGGCCTGGTACGCGATCACGATCGGCGTGACGACCACCGCGGCGATCGTCATCACCGTGAGCGTGTAGTCGCTCGACGCCGTGTTCGCCACGGTCAGGTTGAACGCCGAATCGGTCGTCGACGGGAGCACATTCGGGAACAGACACGCGAAGAGTGAGGCAACCGTACCGGCGATGGCAATCGCGTTGGCGGTGAACGCGATTCCCTCCCGTTCGGCCTGCGTGGCGATCACCATGACGACCGCTGCGACGGCCGCGATCAACACCGGGATCCACGTCCAGCCGTTGCCGTAGGCGAACTGCGTCCACAGCAGGAAGACTGCCGCGACGACCAGCGTGGGAATGGCGAGCACCTTGGCGTACTTCTTCGAATCCTCTTCCAGCACACCACCGGTCTTGAGACTGAGGAAGATCGCGCCGTGGGTGAGGAACACCAGCAACGTCGTGACTCCACCCAGCAGTCCGTACGGGTTGAGAAGGTTGAAGAACCCGCCGGTGTACTGGTGCGCCTCGTCGATCGGCAGACCACGAACGACGTTGGCGAACGCGACGCCCCACAGAATGGCCGGAATCCACGAGCCGAGTCCGATACCGACGTCGCACCACTGCCGCCACTTGGGATTGTTGATCTTGCCACGCCATTCGATCGAGACGACGCGGGCGATCAGGCCGACAAGGATGAGGAACAGCGGCAGGTACAGCGCCGAGAACATGGTCGCGTACCACCCGCCGAACGCGGCGAACAGCGCGCCGCCTGCCGTCAGCAGCCAGACCTCGTTGCCGTCCCACACCGGCCCGATCGTGTTGAGCAGCACGCGGCGTCGTTTGTCGTTGTCCGCGGCGTCGTCGTCCGCGGATACCTTGCTGTCGCCGCCGGTATGGCTGCGTCCCAGTAACGGCATGAGCATGCCGACACCGAAGTCGAAGCCTTCGAGGACGAAGTATCCGACGAACAGAATGGCGACGATGATGAACCAGAGATTTCCGAGCATCTCTCCCACTCCTCAGTACGCGAACGTCAGTTGCTTGGGACCATCGGCATCGTGGTCGGTGACATCGTTGTCGAGCACCGGCGGCACGTCGTCGTGTGGACCGGGGCCCTCGATGATGTAGCGGCGCTGCAACAAGAACCAGACGACGCCGAGTGCGCCATAGAGGACGGTGAAGCCGATCAGCGTCACCCAGACGATCGGGGCGGTGTGATTGGAGACGCCGTTCTGCACCAGCATGTGTATTCGCGTCGGGTCGAGGTTGTCCTGCCAGTTCGGCACCACCACCCACGGCTGGCGACCCATCTCGGTGAAGATCCACCCGGATGCGTTGGCCAGGAACGGGGTTGGGATCATCCACAGCGCGAGCAGACCGAACTTACGTGAACTGATCACCTTCTTTTTCCGCGTCAACCACAGTCCGCCGAAGGCGACGATGACCGAACCGAGAGCCCACGTGATCATCGCGCGGAATCCCCAGTAGGTGACGAACAGGTTCGGCGCGAAGTTCTGATTCGGGGGCACACCCGGGGTGCCTGCCAGCTTCTCGGTGTACTCCCGCTGCAACTCGTTGACACCCTTGAGGGTCTGGTTGAAGCGATGCGTCGCCATGAACGACAACATGCCGGGCACCTCGATCACGTGGTCGATGTGGTCGCAGTTGTTCTGCCTACCGATCGAGAGCACGGAGAAGCCCGCATTCGTCTGTGTCTCACACAGTGATTCGGCCGCAGCCATCTTCATCGGCTGCTGTTTGAACATGATCTGCGCCTGGTAGTCGCCGGTGATGATCAGCAACACTCCCGAGACGATCGCCACCCAGCACGCGAATCGGGTGACCGGGCGCCAGAGTCGTCGTGCATCTCGTTCCAGATCCTCTGGCGTGGCGTCGATCTGGCTGGGCGAGGTGGTCTTGGGCATATCGGAGGTGTCGCCCGTCTCGATGGCCTCGCGCAACTTCTTGGCGCGCCACATGTTTCGAGCCATCCACCACGCACCGATGGCCGCGACGAATGTTGCCGCGGTCAGCCACGCACCGACGATCACGTGCGGGAACGCGGCAAGGGTGGTGTTGTTGGTGATCACCGCCCAGAAGTTGTTCATCGCAGGACGATTGCGCTCATCGCTCCACTCGACGCCGACCGGATGCTGCATGAACGAGTTCGCTGCGATGATGAAGTACGCCGACGCGGTGACGCCGATCGTGACCAACCAGATCGTTGCGAGGTGAATGGGTCGCGGCAGGCGACTCCAGCCGAAGATCCACAACCCGAGGAACGTCGACTCGAGGAAGAAGGCGATCAGCCCCTCGAGGGCGAGCGGCGCGCCGAAGACATCGGCGACGTACCTGCTGTATTCGCTCCAGTTCATTCCGAACTGGAACTCCTGCACGATGCCGGTTGCGACGCCGAGCGCGAAGTTGATCAGGAAAAGCTTCCCGAAGAATTTCGTGGCCCTCAACCACTGCTCATTCCCGGTCTTGAACCAGACCGTTTGCATGATCGCGACCATCGGCGCGAGACCGATGGTCAACGGAACAAGAATGAAGTGATAGACAGTCGTGATTCCGAACTGCCATCGTGACAAATCCAGAGCGTTCATCGCGTCTCGAATCTCATAGCCGCGCCCCCGGGCTGGGAGACGCGTCCTGGTACGAAAACACGAGCTTGCTACGACACCACGTAGTAGCTCGTTGTCGACGACGCTACGCTGGGCCGATCCTGGGGACAAGCAGCCAAAGGTCCCGTCGTCAGGATGAAGTTATGAGCCGTGTCTCAAACTCACGCCGGCGACTCGGCGGGGGACTCCACAAAGCTATGCTGCCGACCCGCCTATTCTGAGTCATCGCAGATGGCACGGTCCACCAAATCGGCGAACTGCTCAGTATTCGACGCCACGGGCGTTACGTATCTGTTGAGTGCTGTCACTCGCGCAGCCAAGGTGACGCTACTCACGAGCCAGAACGAATCCGCGGCAATCAGGTCAGCTGTCCGCAGAATCCGCGTCTCGGTGCGCCATCCCTCTTTTTCGGCCAATTCGAAAGTGGCTCTCGCCGTGGTTCCGGGAAGAATGCCGACCTCGGTGGGAGGCGTGACCAAGGTCTTGTCGTAGACGGCGACGACAGTGGAACGCGGACCCTCGAGCACCGCACCCTCAGCGCTGAGATAGATGACGTCGTCGAATCCCTGCGCCGCCGCGTGCCGCAGTGCCGCCATGTTGGTCGCGTAACTCAACGTCTTCGCACCGAGGAGTTGCCAGGGCGAGCTCGCCGCGGCGTCGATCGAATAACCCCGATCGAGCGTGACAACAGAGACACCGTCGCGTCGGACCGCCGTCACCCGATCGGCGACACGCCCGACAGTCAGATACGCCGTGGGCGGACCGTCTGCGCCCGCACTCTCGCGGCCTCGCGAATAGACCAGGCGCGCAAGGCCCTCGGCACCGCGCGGTGCGTCGGCGGTCCACTGCTTGGCCGCGACGTCGATCAGCTCACGCCACGCGTCGACGTCGGGCTCGGGGAGGTCGAGCATCGCAGCACTGCGTGTGAGGCGTTCGAGGTGCAAATCGACGCACCGCGCGCGTCCCCCGCGCACGAGCAGCGTCTCGAAGATGCCGTCGCCCCGCACCGCGGCAAGGTCGTCGGCGTGCAGGAACGGTTCGTCAGGCTCGTGGCGCTCACCGTCGAGGGTCATCAGGATCGAGTGCGACATAGTCCACGAGGCTAGCGTTCGCTGCGTAGAATCAGTGAGGTGGCGCCCTCCCCGATCTTGACCAGGTATTCCACCAAGGGCGCGGTCGCTGACCCGCACTCTCCCTCAGACGATTCGTCGACGACGCTCGCGTGGCATTACGGCGATCCTCTCGGCGAACAGCGTGCCGCCGTGCGCGGTGCCGTCATCATCGACCGCTCCGATCGCGCAGTGATCGAGGTACCCGGCTCCGATCGCCTCACCTGGCTGCACAACATCAGCAGCCAGCATGTGAGCCATCTCGCCGATCGACGCAGCGCCGAGTCGCTGTCCCTCGACATCAACGGTCGCATCGAAGACCACTTCGTCGTCACCGACGTCGACGAGGTCACCTGGATCGACACCGAGGGCGATCGGGGGACACCGCTACTCGACTTCTTCACCAAGATGGTCTTCTGGTCCGACGTCGCGCCCGCGGCCCGACCCGACATGAAGGTGCTGACCCTCATCGGCCCCGACGTATTGCGCGGACCGATCGCCGAGGTGCTCGAGATCGACCCCGACGCCGCGCCGTACACCGCTGGCGACCTCCCCGAAGCCCACCACGAAGAAGAACCGCTCGGCTTCTGGCGCATCATGCCGCCGCTGTCGGAGGGCCCGCACGCATCCGGCGCACTCCCCGTGGTCGACCTGGTGGTCCCCGAGTCGCAGATCGTGAGCTGGTGGGACACGGTGCTCGAAGCGGGCGCACGCGCCGCCGGCAGCTGGGCGTTCGACGCCTTGCGGGTCGCGGGCATGCACCCCCGCCTCGGCATCGACACCGACGAACGAACGATCCCCCACGAGCTGAACTGGATCGGCGGACCCGACGAGTTCGGCGCCGTCCATCTCGACAAGGGCTGCTACCGCGGCCAGGAGACCGTGGCGCGCGTCCACAACCTCGGCAAACCACCCCGACGACTCGTCCTGCTACACCTCGACGGCAGCGCCGACGACAAGCCCGAGCCGGGCGCCACCGTGACCGCGGGCGGACGCACCGTCGGGCGTGTCGGAACCGTCATCGACCATTTCGAACTCGGACCGATCGCCCTTGCCCTGGTCAAGAGCGGAATCGGCCCCGACGTCGAGCTCGAGGTCGGGGATGGACTGCCCGCCCGCATCGATCCCGACTCGATCCGGGTCGACGATCGGGTACAGGCCGGCCGAGCCGCGATCGACAAGCTGCGCGGCCGATGAGCACATCGGCGAGCGAGCAGCCGCAGGAGCTTCTCGGGCACGTCCTGGCGGTCTGCGTCGCCGAGCGCGACATCGACCTGGGACGTGTCGGCGTGAGCGCCATCGACAAGCGTCCGCAGCACGGCAGGGTGTCCGTCGGCGACGAGGGTCTCATCACCGATCACGTCTGCGACAGAAAGCACCACGGCGGACTCGACCAGGCCGTCTACGCCTACGACCACGCAGAGGCACACGAGTGGGCGACGACGCTCGGGCGTGAACTTCCTTACGGCTGGTTCGGCGAGAACCTCCGGGTGACCGGTCTCCCGGTGACCGACGCGCTGGTCGGCGAACAGTGGGCCATCGGCGACGACGGGCTGCTCCTCGAAACCACGATTCCCCGCATCCCGTGCCGCACCTTTGCCGCGTGGGCTGACGAACCCCAGTGGATCAAACGGTTCCTCGACCGCTCAGACGTGGGCACGTACCTGCGGGTTCTCCACCCGGGCACGGTCGGCGCGGGCGACGACATCCGCGTCGTGTTCCGCCCCGACCACGGTGTGCGGGTGCGTCACCTGATCACCGGGACCGACGCCGGCTCATTGCGTGCGTTACTGGCCGACGACGACCTCGCTCCCAAGGTCCGCCGCGAGGCCACCAAGAAACTCGCTCGCGCGTAGGCAGGGCAATCCACAGAATCCGTTTGGGCGCGCTAGACTGGTCAGCACGACAGATTCACTACCTAGAGAACGGGGCCGCCACTAGTTTGGCCGCCCCGTCATTGTGCGAGGGGGTCCCATATGGGCCGCGGCCGGGCGAAAGCAAAGCAGACGAAGGTTGCTCGTCAGCTCAAGTACTCCACTCCCCACACCGACTTCGACAGCTTGCAACGCGAGCTGTCGGGGTCGGACGATTCGGCAGACCGTCCGAATCCTGTGGACGAGTGGGCCGAAGAGGAGGAGTGGAAGCGCGCCTGACGCGTCCCTTCTCCTGCGGTAACCCGCACGACCTTTTAGTCACGTCGGTGATGCGCTCGGCAGTCCCGTGCGCATCACCGACGATGCTTACTCCCAGACTTTCTTAAAAGCGAGGGTGCTCTCCGACGACCGTCACCTTGGGGACGTCGTGGTTCTTCGGTTCCGGTGAACGCTTGATCGAACCCAACACCCAGTTGTCGACGTGGCGCGCGGTCAGCACGGCCAGCGCACGGTCGGTGTCCTCGGGTGCGACGATGGCGACCATCCCGACACCCATGTTGAATGTGCGTTCCATCTCGGCCTGCTCGACGCGGCCACGCTGCGCGATGAGCGCGAAAATCGGTGCGGGCGTCCAGGTTCCGCGTTCCAGCTCGGCGACCAAGCCGTCGGGGATGACGCGTGAGAGGTTCTCGGCGAGTCCACCGCCGGTGATGTGCGCGAAGATCCGCACGTCGGTCTCCGCAGCGAGTGCAAGGCAGTCACGCGCGTAGATGCGGGTCGGCTCGAGGAGTTCCTCGCCCAGCGTGCGCCCGAACTCCTCCACATGACCGCTCAGGTCCATGTGGCCCCACTCGAGAAGCACCTTGCGCGCGAGCGAGTAGCCGTTCGAGTGCAGCCCCGACGAACCCATCGCGATCACGACGTCGCCCGCGCGTACGCGTTCCGGCGACAGCAGTTGGTCGGCCTCGACGATGCCGACAGCGGTGGCCGAGAGGTCGTAATGATCGGGCAGCATGAGCCCTGGGTGCTCGGCCGTCTCGCCGCCGAGCAGCGCGCAGCCGGCAGCCACACAGCCGTCGGCGATGCCCGCGACGATTTCTGCGACGACCTCCGGGATCACCTTGCCGATGGCGATGTAGTCCTGCAGGAAGAGCGGCTCTGCACCACACACGACGAGGTCGTCGACGCACATGGCGACGAGGTCTTGTCCGACGGTGTCGTGCTTTCCGACGGCCTGGGCGACCGCGAGTTTGGTGCCGACGCCATCGCTCGACGCAGCGAGGACCGGCTCACGGTAATTTCCCTTGAGCGCGAACAGACCGGCGAACCCGCCCAATCCACCCATCACTTCGGGCCGCGTGGCACGTTTTGCATGCGGGGCGAACAGTTCGACGGCGCGCTCACCTGCGTCGATGTCGACACCAGCAGCCGCGTACGACGCTCCGGCATCCGTCGGCGTCGAGTCGCCCGTACTCGGTTCGTTGGCTACCGAATCCTTCTCGGACATGTAGGCGCGCACCCCTGTTCGCAATCGCTGATGGTCGGATCACACGCTACCGGAGAGCGCGCAGAGCGTCGCCACAGGCAGCAGTTCACGAGAGGGGGTTCACGGTGGCGCGGTTGCGCCGGAGGCTGGGATCAGGGCCGCAGGACGGCGCTGGCGTTGTCGTTCGGCACGGTCAGCGGGTCGACGCGGCCGTCACCTGCGGCGCTGGCGAGCATCTGCTCGAGGACAGCCTTGCCCATCGACGTCTCCTTGGGGAGTTCGATGGGATAGTTTCCGTCGAAGCAGGCCGCGCACAGCGACGACGCCGGCTGATCCGTGGCGGCGATCATCTCGTCGATGCTGATGTAACCGAGCGAATCGGCGCCGATTGCCTGGCGCACTCCCTCGACCATGTGTTCCTCGGACTCCATGCCGTTGGCGATCAACTCCGCGGGCGACGCGAAGTCGATGCCGTAGAAGCACGGCCACCGCACCGGACTCGACGCGATACGTACGTGGATCTCGGCCGCGCCCGCCTCGCGCAGCATCCGGATCAGTGCCCGCTGGGTGTTGCCGCGGACGATCGAATCGTCGACGACGACGAGCCGCTTGCCGCGGATCACTTCCTTGAGCGGATTGAGCTTGAGGCGGATACCGAGTTGGCGAATGGTCTGCGATGGCTGGATGAACGTGCGGCCGACGTAGGCGTTCTTCATCAGTCCCTGGCCGTAGGGGATACCCGATTCCTGGGCGTAGCCGACCGCTGCGGGCGTACCCGACTCCGGCACCGGGATCACCAGGTCGCCGTCGGCGGGGAACTCCCTGGCCAGTCGTCGACCGATCTCGACGCGGGTCGAATGGACCGACCGCCCGTGGATCACGCTGTCCGGACGGGCGAGGTAGACGTACTCGAAGACGCAACCGCGGGGCGTCGGCTCTGCGAAGCGGGTGCTGCGCACACCGTCGGCGTCGATGGCCAGCAGCTCGCCGGGTTCGATGTCGCGGACGAACGACGCGCCGACGATGTCGAGCGCCGCGGTCTCGGACGCGACAACCCATCCCCTGTCGAGCCTGCCGAGCGACAGCGGTCGCACACCGTGCGGATCGCGGGCCGCGTACAGGGTGTGCTCGTCCATGAAGGTCAGGCAGAACGCACCGCGCAGCGTCGGCAGGAGTTCCATCGCGGCCTGTTCGATGCTGCTGTCGGCAGCGCCGTGAGCCAGCAGCGCGCCGACGATGTCGGAATCCGACGTCGCGGCTCCGCTGGCGATTCCCAGCTCACGGGCGCGACTTGCCAGATCAGCAGTGTTGACGAGGTTTCCGTTGTGCCCCAGGGCAACTCCGGTTCCGGCGTCTGTGGTGCGGAAGATCGGCTGCGAGTTCTCCCAGGTGGTCGAGCCGGTCGTCGAATACCGGCAGTGGCCGATGGCTACGTGACCGACCATCGCTCCGAGCGTCTGCTCGTCGAAGACCTGACTGACCAGACCGAGGTCCTTGAAGACCAGCACCTGTGAACCGTCGCCGACCGCGATACCCGCAGCCTCTTGGCCGCGGTGCTGCAGGGCGTACAGGCCGTAATAGCTGAGTTTGGCGACGTCTTCGCCCGGTGCCCAGACACCAAAAACGCCGCACTCCTCGCGCGGCTCGTTCTCGGGTTCGTCCATCGCGTCCCGTGCGGGACAGGCGTGCTGGGTAGGAGCCAGCAGGTTGGCGCTTGTGATCGAAAGATCCGGCATACGACGGGCTCCCTGGGCTGAAACGTGGCGGCGCGGGCTTCGCGTGACGAAGGTAACCACCGGCAAGTTTACGTGCCGGTAGCCCTTCATTTCCAATTGTGCAGCGGCGTGGCACCTGCGGTTATTCCACATGTGAGCCAGCGCACGCGCACATCTACACGCGAACCAGCGGCATCCAGGTGGCCACCTCGTCGGCCCTGCTACCCGACGACGAGACCGCACCGCTCGCGACCAGGTCGCCGAAATCCTCGTCACCGACGGCCAGAAGGAGCCACGACCTCGGATCGGTCTCGACCACGTTGGGTGGTGTGCCCCGCGTGTGCCGCGGCCCCTCGATGCACTGCACCGCCACGAACGGGGGCACCCGCACCTCGACGGAGTTCCCTGGCGCGATGTCCTCGAGGGTGCGCGCCGTCAGCCGCACCGCGGCGGCGAGTTCGGCTCGGGCGGGCGCGGGCAGGGTGTCGTCGCGCAACCAGGGCGCGACGGCGAGGACCGCCGCGCGGGCAGCCGCCGGATCGATCGGTTTTCGCGCAGGCATCCCGCAATGATGCACCCGCCGCGTCGACCCCGATCCCGGCGCCTCCGAGGGTGTTGACCGAATGGCCGGTGCCCGAGCACCCGGTTCGTGCACCATTGACCGCATGGGAACCGACGTGCCGGATCAGAAGTTCACGGGAGCCGACAGGGTCCGTTTCCGACGTCAGGTCTCGCGCGGCACCGAGGCGATCGCGCGCATGCTCGCCGAGGGAGTGTTCACCGATCACGGCGCACCCCCCGAACCCCTGCTGGGCATGGAGGTCGAGCTCAATCTCGTCGACGCCGAGATGAATCCCGCGATGGCCAACGCCGCGGTCCTCGACGCCATCGCCGACCCCGACTACCAAACCGAACTCGGCCAGTTCAACATCGAGATCAACGTCTCGCCCCGCCCCTTCACCACCGACGACACCATCTCGCTCGAGCAGGCTCTGCGCACCTCGCTCAATCGCGCCGAGAAGCGGGCAGCGGCCACCGACAGCCACCTCGTGATGATCGGCATGCTGCCCACACTGCGCGCCGAACACTTTGCACACCACTGGATTTCGGCCAACCCACGCTACGACCTGTTGAATCGACAGATCTTCGACGCACGCGGTGAAGACATCGAGCTCGACATCACCGGGGTCCCCCTCGACGAGCACCACGACGCCGAACGTCTGCACACCGCAACGGATTCAATTCTCCCCGAGGCCGCCTGCACCTCCCTGCAACTGCATCTGCGGGTCGCACCTGAAGACTTCGCTTCGCATTGGAATGCCGCACAGGCGATTTCAGGTGTGCAGGTCGCCTTGGCGGGAAACGCACCGTTCCTCGCCGACACTGCGCTGTGGCACGAGAGCCGCATCCCCGTGTTCGAGCAGGCAACCGACACCCGCCCGCTCGAGTTGAAGAACCAGGGCGTACGGCCCCGGGTGTGGTTCGGCGAGCGCTGGATCAACACCATCTTCGATCTCTTCGACGAAAACACCCGATACTTCCCGGCGCTGCTACCCGTGTCGTCCGACGAGGATCCGCTCGCAACGCTCGACGCAGGCGGAATCCCCGCGCTCGACGAACTGCGACTCCACAACGGGACCGTCTACCGCTGGAATCGTCCCGTCTACGACGTCGTCGACGGCCAGGCACACCTGCGCGTCGAGAACAGGGTGTTGCCAGCGGGACCGACCGTCGTCGACACCATGGCCAACGCGGCGTTCTACTACGGCGTCGTACGTGGACTCGTCGAACAGGATCTGCCCCTGTGGTCACAGATGTCGTTCGACGCCGCCGCGGAGAACCTCCACGCGGGCGCGCGGTCGGGCTTCGACAGTCAGCTGTACTGGCCGAGCGTCGGGTGGATACGCCCGGACGAACTCACGCTTCGGCGCCTACTTCCGTTGGCCGAGTCGGGTCTTCGCTCGTTCGGGGTGTCGGACAAGGCGCGCTCGCGCTACCTGTCCGTGATCGAGGGGCGCTGCATCACCCGACAGTCGGGTGCCGTGTGGCAACGTCGCGCGGTGGCCGCACGCGAGGCCGCGGGCGAGAGTCGCGACGCGGCGCTGCACGGCATGCTCGCCGACTACGTCACGTTGATGCACGAGGGCGAACCCGTGCACGCGTGGCCGCTTTCCTGACTAACTACCGGCGCGCTTCGCCGGCGACGGCATAGGTGCCGCCCGCCACGAGGCCACGCCCGGTGACGAGCGGGAGATCGAGCGCGGTGGCAAGCCCTGCGGGCGCCGCGACCACGGCGGGCACCGCATTTACCAGGCGCATCGCCGTCACGATCATGCCCGAGACGTTGTGATCGCCGTTCTCGCCGTGGTGGGTGAACTCCACCTGCATCTGAGGTTCGCCGGACACGACGATGCGGTACGAGCCGTCACCCTCCACGGGTTTCGGCCACTCCGGGCACTGATCGGGATGTGTGCGGGTGACGTGCTCGAGCACGATCCGGTCGGTGCCGTCGACCTGTCCAGCGACCTCGAACCGCAGTGCTGCCATCGTGCCCTGCGGAATCTCGACCGATACGGTCGAGTAGTCACGATCAGCAGCCACCCTCTCGACGCGTTCGACAAGCGGTTCGTCGAGCGTGATGCCCAGGCCCGCCGCGAGCTGTCGCACGACGCTCCCCCACGCCATCGACAGCACACCCGGCGTCAACAGCATCGGCGTGCTGTCCATCGGCTGGCCGAAGCCGAACAGGTCGCGCATCACGACGGGTTGGTAGTAGGTGGAGTAGTCGGCGATCTCCATGCACCGGAGCTCGTCGATGCGCTGCGCGAGGCTCGTCATCGACAGTGGGAGCACATCGTTGGCGAATCCCGGATCGATACCGTTGACGTGCAACGTCGCGCCTGTCCGGGCTGCCGCGGCCTCAACCTGGTCGATCATCGACGCCGGCAGGACCCCGTGCGGGAACTGCAGCACGACCGGCCCGCTCGACACCACGTTGATCCCCGCGTCGAGGAACCTCGTCAGGTCGTTGATCGACTCGACGACGCGGTCGTCTGTCATCGCGGTGTGCACAATGCAGTCGGGCGCGAGGGCCAACAACTCGTCGACGTCCGACGTCGCCACGACGCCTAGTTCGCGGCCGAGGCCTGCCAGCTCACCCGCATCTCGACCGACCTTCGCCGGATCGGACACCCACACACCGACCAGTTCCAGATCGGGGTGGGCGTCGATTCCGGCGATCGCATGCTTTCCGACAGTTCCGGTCGACCACTCGACCACGCGCAGACTCATGCCATCAAACTAGAACACGTTCCACATCTGCGGACGGCATTCGGACAATGCGCTACCGGGCGTAATGTCGGCACCGATGTCGAGCTCCGATGACTCCACCTCATCCACCCCGCCTCCGATCGCGGTCACGCACGCGGGCCGTCGAACCAGGCTGAAGTGGCACCGCGCCAGGCGGCGACCCTCCGACACCCCGTTCACCGCGTCGCGCATCGTCGAAGCGATGCGGGTCGGTGCGAGCGTCGAAGTCGACCTTCTCATCCATGCCGACCGCGGGTTCGCCGTGCTGCACGATCGCGACCTCGCACACTCGACGACAGGCCAGGGAGACGTCTCGCGCGCATCCGCGGCATACCTGCGTGGACTGAGTCTGACCGACAACACCGGCAACCAGACCGACGACAGCGTCGTGCTCCTCGAAGACCTCGCGAGCAGGCTCGACGGTGTCGAGATCGCCGACGGCGCCCTACTGCAACTCGATTTCAAAGAGGACGCGGCGGCCCTCGACGCTACGGCGCTCGCCGTCTTCGCGCGGGCCGTCGCACCGTTCGCCGACAACGCGATCCTCTCGTGCGGCGACGCCGACGCGGTCACGGCTCTCTGCGACGCCGCGCCGGATATCCACGTGGGCTACGACCCATGCCACCGCGGTGCGGTCGGCCGGACGCTGAGCTCGGGGGATTTCCGTGGCTTCGTCTTCAGCGCGTGCCGCGACTCACCGCGCGCCGAGATGATCTATCTCGACCAGGAACTCGTGCTGCGCGCCGCCGATCGCGGCGCCGACCTGATCGCGGCGTTTCACGCGATGCGCCGCGAGGTCGACGTCTATACCCTCGCGCGCGCCGATACGTCATCGGTGGCGAGGTTCGCGCGGCTCGTCGACCGTGGTGCCGACCAGATCACCACCGACGATCCGGAGGGATTCTTCGCGGCGAACATCGTCGCGGAGGCAACCGAATCCGAGCGGTCGGACTAGCGGCGACCGGTGTCAGACCCGCAACGCGTCGAACGGCGCGACGGGGATATTGCGGATCACCACCCACACACCGACAACGACCAGCGTCGCGAACGGGGCGAAGCGCAGGTGCTGCCAACTACGCACCCGGCGCCCCCGCCACAACCCCACGCAGTAGGCGACGAACGCCCAGCCGAGCAAGGCGATCGCGACGACGCCAACCGCGTTGTACCGCAACGCTTCTCCGACATTGCCGTGCATCAGACAGTAGATCGCGCGCAGCGAACCACAGCCCGGACAGTCGATGTGCAGCAGCGCCTTCGTCGGACACATCGGCAACGGACCGCCCGGCGTCGTGGGATCGGCGAACCAGATCGCGGTGCAACAGCCAACCGCCGCGGCGACAACCACGGCCGGTCCGGCAACGCGATGCCGCGACACCGCGCCGACCGTCCCGAGAACCGCATGCTCGATGCGAGTATGCACAGGACGCGTGTCCGGCACGGCACCGTCGGTCATCACACCGTCGGTCATCGCGGGGTCGGTCATCGCGGTCGGTCGGCCCGTTGAGATCAGTAGGAGCTGGTCGACGGGACGCTGGAGACCAGGACGACGGCGAAGATGACATAGGCGACGATGCTGATCACGATGCTGGCACCGCCGGCAATGGCACCCCACATGGCCCACTTCTTGGCGTCATCGGCTGCTTGCTGAGCGCCCGCGTAGTCGCCCGCCGCCCACAGACCGTTCACCGACGTCGCCTTGACGATGGACACGACGCCCAGCGGCAAGCAGCAGAGCACGGTGCACAGGATCGCCCACACCAGATTGTTTTCCGGTGCTGCGGGTCCATAGCCGTATTGGGGCTGCCCGTAGGGCTGGCCGCCATAGGGCGGCTGGCCACCGTACTGGGGCTGGTTGTACTGGGGTTGGTTGTACTGGGGCTGGCCGTATTGCGGCTGCCCGTATTGCTGGCCACCGTAGGGCGCCTGGCCGTATCCGCCGTCCTTCTGCGGGTCGCCCTGCGGGTCATACGGGTTGGTCATCGGGATTCCTCTCGAGTTTGGTCGAGTGGAGCCTAACGGACGAGACCCGCAGTCGCCCTATACGGGCCGTCGAATCCATTCGAAGACCCGACAGACCGAACAAATGCCAACCGAACCGTCAGCCGAAGAGCTTCGGGAGCGTGCCCTCGTGCACGGCGCGCAGTTCGTCGAGCGTCACCTCGAACTGGTCCTGCACGGTCACCGAGTCGGAACCCTGATCGACGACGCCGATGCGCGTCCACGGCATCTGTCGGGCGGTGAGCATCGAGGTGAACCGCGACTCCTCGGTCCGCGGCACGGCGACCAGCACACGTCCCGACGATTCGGAGAACAGCCACACAAACGGATCAGCGTCTTCGGGAAGCAGGATGCGGCAACCGGTTTCACCTGCGAGCGCAGATTCGACGACAGCCTGGATCAGTCCGCCCTCACTGAGATCGTGCGCGGCGGAGACCAAGCCGTCGCGTGAGGCCGCGGTCAGGATGTCGGCCAGCAGCTTCTCGTGGTCGAGGTCGACCTCCGGCGGGACACCGCCGAGATGGTCATAGGCGACCTCCGCCCAGATCGAGCCGTCGAACTCGTCGCGCGTCTCACCGAGCAGGATCAGCGTCTCGCCGGGTTCGGTACCGAAATCGGTGGGGAGACGACGATGCACGTCGTCGATCACGCCGAGCACACCGACGACCGGGGTGGGCAGGATCGGCGTCGACCCCGTCTGGTTGTAGAAGCTGACGTTGCCGCCCGTGACCGGGATGCCGAGCTGACGACACCCGTCGGCCAGCCCGTGCACGGCCTGCTGGAACTGCCACATCACCGCCGGATCCTCCGGCGAACCGAAGTTGAGGCAGTTCGTCACCGCGCGCGGGGTTGCGCCCGACGCCGCCACGTTGCGGTACGCCTCGGCCAACGCGAGCTGCGCACCACGGTACGGATCGAGGAACGTGTAGCGCC